>CACYWX010000437.1 GCA_902778205.1 uncultured Ruminococcus sp.
TTTCCGCCCGGTCGATGGCGTCCGCCAGCTCCGGGGTCAGCTTTCCCTGCCCGTCGATCAGGGACTTGATCTCTTCCTTCCGCTTTTCCAGATTTCTGAGGGCCGTCAGCCGCTCCGTCAGGTTCCGGAGAACGGTGTCGTCCATCCCTCCGGTCACTTCCTTCCGGTACCGGGCCACAAAGGGAACGGTGTTTCCCTCGTCCAGAAGCCGGACCGCCGCCTCCACCAGATCCCGCCGGAGCTTCATCTCCTCCGCCAGGTGGTTCATTATATCCATTTGCATTCTCCCTCGCCGACGGCCGCCGCCTCACGCGATGAACCGTTCAAAATCAAAGTAACAGTCGTAGTCGGCCTCGATCCAGACCTCGTCCCAGGACATTTTGGCCAGAGCGACGCCCAGATAGCTCTTCGCGCTGAGCCGGTGCCGGCCGTTCACCAGCCACAGCTCGTGGGGACACTTCGCCGCCGTTTTCGTAAAGGCGATCACGTCCGCCGTGGTTTCCAGCCGGATCTTATACCGGAAGACTTCCTTTTCCATTCGCACACCCCCGGCCGACGCAGTCCGCGCCGTCCGTTCTTATTATATCCGCGGAGCCGGATTTGTCAAGAGAATTTGCCGGATCGGACAGCGGTCCCCGCCCTGAAGCGCGTATAAATCCCGGCAGGACGGGCATACTGTTGGCAGCTTCAGATGAAAGAACGGAGTGCGCATATGCAGAACAAACCATTCTCCCCCGCCCGGCCGGTCTATCTCATCTCCGCGGGATCTGTTTCCGGCAGCAAGGAAAAGCGCGGACCCCTCGGAGACCTGTTCGATTTCAGCGGGGACGACCGGTTCGGCAAGGACACCTGGGAAAAGGCGGAATCGGAGATGCAGAGGCTGGCCCTGGGGATCGCCCTGCGGAAGGCGGAGCTCATCGACTCCGAAATCGATCTGCTCTTCGCCGGGGATCTGGTCAACCAGTGCCTTCCCTCCGCCTTCGGCCTGGCCGGATACCGGATCCCTTATCTGGGCCTGTTCGGAGCATGCTCCACCTGTGCGGAGGGCCTGCTTCTCGGCGCCCTGACCGCCGGGACCTGCGCCAGAAGAACCGCGGCCGTCACCTCGTCCCATTTCTGCACGGCGGAGAGGCAGTTCCGGATGCCCCTGGAATACGGAGGCCAGCGTCCGCCCACCGCCCAGTGGACCGCCACCGGAGCCGGAGCGTTTCTGCTGTCGGCCCTGCCCCGGGACGCGCTCCGATGCGGCGGCGGATTCGTCCCCCGGATCACGGAGGTCATGCCCGGCTGCACGGTGGACCGGGGGATCACGGACGTCTGCAACATGGGCGCTGCCATGGCTCCCGCGGCGGCGGATACGGTCAGCCGGTACGCTGCCTCGGGCGGATCCCTCGCGGACGCCGTGATCGTGACCGGGGACCTGGGAGCCGAGGGCAGCGGGATCTTCATCGATCTCCTCCGGGCCGAGGGAATCGACGTGGGGAAGCGGCATCTGGACTGCGGTCTGGCGCTGTACGATCCGGAGACCGAGGACATCCACGCGGGGGCGTCCGGATGCGGCTGTTCCGCGCTGGTCATGGCGGCGTCCGTGCTCCGGGACATCCGGGAGGGTGAAACGGGCGACGTCCTCTTTGTGGGCACCGGCGCGCTGACCAACGCCATGGCCTCCTGTCAGGGACAGAGCATCCCGGGGGTTGCGCATCTGGTCCGCATCCATCCCGTGCCGCGGGATCAGATCAGGGAGGACGGAGGGATTTGACATGACACTGATGCTTGCCCTGATACGGGCGTTTCTCACGGGCGGATTTCTCTGCGCCGCTGCCCAGATCCTCATCGACCGCACCCGGCTGACCCCCGCCCGGATCCTGACCGGATACGTGGTAGCCGGCGTGGTCCTCGGCGCACTGGGACTCTACCGTCCCCTCATGGATTTCGCCGGAGCGGGCGCGTCGGTCCCTCTGACCGGCTTCGGATACCTCATCAGCGAGGGCGTCCGGGAGGCCGTGGCGGAGCGGGGAGCGCTCGGGATCCTGACCGGTCCTCTGACGGCGGCGTCCGGAGGCATCGCGGCGGCGCTCGGGGCGGGACTGCTGGCGGCTCTGCTCTTCGACAGCAGGGTCTAGGACTGAGCGCTTGATTTCTCCCCCGATCCGTGGTATAATCCGGACAGGAAACGAACACTGCCGGAGGAAGACATGATCAAACGTCGGGGAATCGTCCTGCACGACACGGACTGCGGGACCTATTGGGCAGAGAGGCTGGAGAAAAGCGGGCTGAACGTCGTCGGGGTCCACCCGGCCGGAGGAGTCGACGCGCACCTCACCCTGGCCGCCTGCATGGAGCTTGTGAAAACGGACCGGTTCCGGGAGTTCCGCCGGAGGATGAACCGGGCGGGGATCGCCGTGGAATTCGAGATGCACGCGCTGTCCTGGATTCTGCCACGGGACCTGTTCGACGCGCATCCCGACTGGTTCCGGGCAGAGGAGAACGGAGAGCGGACGCCCCGGTTCAACTGCTGCGCATCGTCGGAGGAGGCCCTCGCCTTCATCCGGGACCGGGCCGCCCTTCTCGCCGCCGCCTTTCCCTCCGACACGGGCCTCTATCACTTCTGGATAGATGATGTGGCGGAAGCGAAATGCCATTGTCCCCGGTGCCGGAGTCTTTCCGCGTCGGATCAGGCCCTGCTCATCACCCGTGCCGTGGCGGAGGGAGTGCGCCGGGTGGACGGGGAAAGCCGGACGGCTTATCTGGCCTACTGCGAGACGCTGAAAACGCCGGAGCATGCGGATCCGCTCCCCTGCGTCTTTCTGGAGTTCGCACCCATTGCCCGGGATTTCAGCCGCTCCCTCTTCGATCCGGAGAGCGAAAAGAACGCCGCCCAGACCGCCTTCCTGCCGTCCCTCCTGGATTTCTTCGGAAGACGGGACGCAAAGGCCTTGGACTATTGGGTGGACAATTCCCTGTTCTCCGGCTGGACCCTGCCGCCGAAGCGGTTCTCCTTGAACGAGGCGGTCTGCCGGGCGGACGTCCACGGATACGCGGAGCGGGGCTTTGAGACCGTCACGTCCTTCGGCTGTTATCTTGGGGAGAATTACCGGGATCTCTGGGGAGACGCGGAGGTGGAGCCCTATTTCC
>CACYWX010000438.1 GCA_902778205.1 uncultured Ruminococcus sp.
ATGTGGAAGACATTGCCGTTCTCATCGTAAATCACGACGGTCGAATCACCCATGCTGTCCTCGAGCTTATAGGTCACCTTGGTGGGCAGGCCTTCGTATTCATAGTACAGGTTCGTCAGGTTGTCATACTTGATGCCCGTCTCGATGATATATTCCGGTCCGAGTGTTACGCCGTCCACCTCGACCCGGTAGTTTTCCGGCACTGTGACGCGCACGCTGGAATAGAGCCCCAGTTCGGCAAAGTCGAAACTCTCGCCCGCCACCTTCCAGGGGTACAGCTCCGGCTGAATTGCGACACCCATCTTGGCCAGTACGCCGACAACCGCGGAGGGCAGATCAATGTCCTTCACCAGGTTTACCGTGGTATCGTGAGTGAGGACCACTTCGCCGATGATGTCCGAACCGCAGAGGATGTTATAGGTCACGCTGTCGCTGCGCGCAAAGCCCGGCTTTACCGCGTAGCTCAGGCTGTTCTGGCGAAGCTTGGTCTGGATCAGTTCCTTTACTTCCGCGTCCGTTTTGGTCGGATGCGGCATGGTCCGGACCAGCGCGTCCATCCCGTCACTCCACATATTGGTCTGGAGCCGGTTGAAATAGTCCTCGATCACCGGGTCGATCTGCGTCTGGTCATAGACGCTGGCATAGTCCCAGACCTCATTGAGTACATACAGGCCGCAGGCCGCGAGGAACAGGATCCAGAGGATGAGAATCACCACATAGATCGCGGTCCCGATGCCGGAGGCTTTTTTTCTTCTTGTCGTCGCCATCATTCTCTCCGATCTCTGTGTTGAATCACTTAAACAGCCATGCGTCCGGCAGGGCACGGGAGGTGCCGCTGGCCGAGGACGGACTGTTGATGTACTGGCCGGTGTAATACATGACCGTAGAGGAACCGCCGTCCATATTGCAGGCGTTCACCGCTCCGAAGTCCAGCATGACGTCACGTGCGTCGCCGAAGCTGGCGCCGATGCTGTGGACCTGCCGTCCATCGATCGCCAGCAGCAGAATCGCGCCGTCGGCGCGCTGTCCGACTGCCGTACGGGGGTTGATGCCGCTTTCCATGTGGTTGCCGTACTCGCCCTTTCCGTTGATGATCAGGGCCGGGCCGAAGCTCACGCCGTCGCGGATGCCGTCCTCGACCGCCTCCTCGGAGTCATAATCCCCGACATGGAGAATATTGTTCCTGTCCAGGCCGCAGAAGGTACGGGTCGAGTTGCCTTCGTGGAAGATTTCTCCTCCCACCACCGTCAGGCCGTCCGGATATCCTCCGGTTCCGCCGCCTTCCGGGTCGTAGAAGCCGCCGCCGTTGACGCCGCCCAGCGCGTTGTAGCGTTTGGCGAGGTCTTCCAGCGTCAGGCCGTAGCCGCCGTATACTTCGGGCTTGCCGACAAAGACGCGGCTCGGGTCGAGGATGATGATCATCTTCCCGACGAAGCCCTTTTTCTTCACGTCCACGATGATGATGCCGTCGCCGTCTTCATCGACATAACCGTAGTCGTCCGCCTTGGGCCCGCTTTCTTCATCAGACTGTGTCTGTTGATTCGCCTTCACTGTGATGAGGCTGGTGTCGGTGGCCTCGGTGTTGTTGATGGACCAGTGATCGTTGAAGATGGTATCCGTCTCCTCCTGGGTCAGGAAGATCTGGGGAATGAAGTCAAAGCGTCTGGTCCACATCATGGTCATCACGAAGGAGTCTCTCAGTGCGGGGGACGGCCCCTTCACGAGAATCCATTCCAGCGTCAGGCCGAAGATGCCGCCTACGATCACCGTTGCCACAATCAGGCCGAATACGCGGTCAATGAAGCGGACAAGGGCGCTGCCCCCGGATTTTCTTTTCTTTTTTTCCATAGCCGAGCCTTTCCTGTGTATCGGGACATGTTGAAAAACGAGCTGTTTTTTCAGTTAATCCGCTCATATTCTTACTTTTAGTCAAACATGGATATTTTAGCATAAGTGTTCGGTCTTTACAAGCGGGAATTTCTTTGTTAATTCTTAATAGAAAGAATCTTTCGGCGCGGGGGATTGTAAAAATCGACGCTTTCCAGTATAATACGATCTGATATCGCGTTTTACCATCCTGACAGAAAAGGAGCATGCTTATGCGTACGAAACATTTATGGCTCTCCGTCGTGACCGGTGCCGCGGTCGGCGCGGCCTCTTATTATTTGAAGAAGAAGCTTTCTTCCGCTCCTGCAGCCGCCCCCGGCGCTGCCGCCGTGCCGTCGCCGGCCTCCGCCGCTCCCTCCGCCGTGACGAAGGAAGCCGTCTACAGCTTCATCTCCGGCTTCAAGGACGCCGCCACGGTTGAGTTTCGCTTCGACTATGACGCGGACCGGTTCCACTATGCGGTCGCCGAGGACGATTTCCTGACGGAATCCGGCGACTCCCACGTGGGAATTCTGACCGGAGAGGACTTTTCCGTCCAGTTTGAATACGGCGCCTACTACAGCGGTGAGGACTTCGCTCTGCTCACGCAGGAGCTCTCCTCCCGGCATCCGGATCTCGATCAGGCCGTTTACGGCGGGCTTTCCGGCGTGAAGTTCCGCGACGGAGACAATTTCTGTCTCGCCTTCCCGGTTCCGGAGGATGCGCACAGCTATCTGCTGATCACGCTGGTAAAGGCGCCGGACAACGACGACGAGCTTGAGACGATTCCCGAGGCGCCGGACTTCCGCGGCCTTTTGAATTCCGCGTCTTTCCGCCGTGTCTGACCGCAAAGGAGACGATCTGCCATGAAAAGCAATAAAACTACCGCCTTACTGATGCTGCTGGTCTTTCTGCTGGTTGTGTCGGTTGTGATTATTTTCCTGACGGGCCTTGACCGTCCCACCTCCACTTCCAATCCGTATCAGAACGTCACCGCGACCGCCGTACCCACCGCCGCGGCGGAGACGCCGGAACCGACCCCGACCCCGGAGGCAACTCCGACGCCTTCCGCGGTGCCGACCAATGCGCCGGTCTATTATCCGCCTTCTACCTCGATGCCGTCTGAAACCGCCTCACCGGTCAGGACTTCAACACCGCCTCCCGCCGGCGTGAGCGTTCCCTCCGGAACCGGCGCCAACTCCGCCGCCTCCGGCAGCGCGGGCACTGCCGCCGCTTCCACGCCCATTCCGGGCGCCGACGCC
>CACYWX010000439.1 GCA_902778205.1 uncultured Ruminococcus sp.
GACGCGGCGGAGGCGGTGCTGAAGGTTCTCCGGGACAGACGGAACGACCGGAACCGGAAGATGGTGGCCAACATCAACGCCCTGATCTCTCCCTACGGCATGGAGCTGGACTTCGACCGGGACGTGTACCCGCTCTCCATGGCGGAGGAAGGGGGGAGCGTCACGGAGCGGCACATCTGCTTCGGTCTGACGAAGAAGATCACGGAAGCGTATCCCGACCGGGCGGCTGCCTGCGATTTCATCGACCGGCTCACCGGCGCGCCCATGAACGACAAGACCCGGACGAAGCTCCTCGAGGCTCCGGACAATTTCTACGAGTACGACATCCTCGGCGTGCTGAAGGGACATCTTGTGGAGAAGTTCTATGTGGACGCGGACGAGGAGTGCATGAACGTGCGGGAGTTCACGGCTCTGGCGAAGAAGCTGGGCGCGGTGTCCGCCTATGCGTATCTGGGCGACGTGGGTGAATCCCCCACCGGCGACAAGAAGGCCCAGAAGTTCGAGGACGACTATCTGGACGAGCTCTTCGACACCCTGGCGGACTGCGGCTTCGACGCCGTGACCTACATGCCCTCCCGCAACACGAAGGAGCAGCTGGAGCGGGTCATGAATCTGTGCCGGGAGCGGGGTCTCTTCCAGATCTCCGGCGAGGACATCAACTCCCCCCGCCAGTCCTTCATCTGCAAGGCTCTGGCCGACTATCCCCACCTGAAGACCGCCGCCTACGCCCTCATCGGGCAGGAGCTGGCCGCCACGGATAACCTCGCGGACGCCATGTTCTCCGACGAGACCCGGGCGAGAATCCCCGATCTCGAGGAGCGCATCCGCCTCTACGCCGTCCGCGGCGGGCTGAAGGCATAATCTGCGCCCCTTTGCAGATTTGAACGTCAATAATCTTTCTGAAAGAAGGAAATCCATATGGCATCGGCAATCGAATCCCTGGTAGAGTATTCCAACCGGTACGGCAGCGACCCGGGCATGGTCCTGGCGGGAGGCGGCAACACCTCCATGAAGACCGACCAGACCCTGTACGTCAAGGGAAGCGGCACCTCCCTCGCCACCATCACGGAGGACGGCTTCGTGGTCATGAGCCGCCGGAAGCTGGGCGAGATCTGGCGGAACAAGTATCCGAAGGATCAGGCGGAGCGCGAGGCGGCGGTCCTCAGCGACATGATGGCGGCCAGACTGCCCGGCGAGGAGTCCAAGCGGCCCTCCGTCGAGACCCTGCTCCACGATCTCTTCCCGCAGAAGTACGTGCTCCACGTCCATCCCTCCCGCGTCAACGCCCTGACCTGCTCCGCGGAAGGCGCCGATGGCGTGAAGCGGCTGTTCCCGGAGGCGGTCTGGGTGGACGAGTGCGAGCCCGGCTATATCCTGGCCTCGAGGTGCCGGGAGAAGCTGGCGGAGCATA
Source organism: uncultured Ruminococcus sp. (assembly GCA_902778205.1). Classification (GTDB taxonomy): domain Bacteria; phylum Bacillota; class Clostridia; order Oscillospirales; family CAG-272; genus UMGS1696. Next base: position 1,412 of record CACYWX010000439.1, read on the forward strand.
AGGAAAAGACCGGCAGCGACGCCAACGTGGTGTTTCTGCAGAATCACGGGATCTTCTTCGCCGCCAAGACCGTGAAGGGCCTGGACGAGATCGTCTCCGGAGTCATGGACACCCTGGACGCCGAGATCCGCGTCAGACCGGACTTCACGCCCGCTGACACGGACCGCACCGAAGCCGCCCGCATCGCGCCCGTGCTCCGGATGCTGTACGACGAGGAGGGGCAGGCGTCCGTGGTGTTCACCGCCAACCGCACCGTCATGGAGTTCGCGGAGTCCGCGGAGAAGTTCGCCGTTCTGAAGGAGCCCCTGTCCCCGGACCACATCGTCTACTGCAAGGCGGAGCCCCTGTATCTGGAGAGCTTCGATCCCGAGTCTGTCGCGGCGGCGTTCCGGGAGCTGGAGGAGCGGCGCGGCTTTAAGCCCAAGGTCGTCTTCGCCAAGGGCATCGGCATGTTCACCCTCGGGAAGACCCTGAAGGAGGCGAAGACCGCCGCGGCCGTCTGGAGCGACGCCATGAGCATCACCGTCATGGCGGAGAGCTTCGGCGGCGTCCGTCATATGGCTCCCGCCATGGTGGACTTCATCGTCAGCTGGGAGGTGGAGAGCTACCGGGCGAAGGTGTCCCTGGCCTCCGGCTCCGGGAAGAAGCTGGCCGGGAAGATCGCCGTGGTGACCGGCTCCGCCCAGGGCTTCGGCGAGGGCATCGCCCGGTTCCTGGCCTCTCTCGGCGCGGCTGTGGTCATCGCCGACATGAACGCGGAGGGCGCGCAGAAGACCGCGGCGGCCATCGCGGAGGAATTGGGCGCGGACACCCTGGCCGTTTCCGCCAACGTGTCCGACGAGGACTCCGTCCGTGAGATGATCGAGAACACCGTTTTGACCTTCGGCGGTCTGGACATCTTCGTCAACAACGCCGGCATCGTCCGGGCGGGCTCCCTCGAGGAGATGACCAAGAAGAATCTGGAGCTGGTGACCGCGGTGAACTACACGGCTTACTTCCTCTGCGCCAAGTACGCCTCCGCCGTCATGAAGCTCCAGCGCAAGGCCGCTCCGGAGTATATGGCGGACATCATCGAGATCAACTCCAAGTCCGGTCTCGCCGGGTCCAACAAGAACTTTGCCTACGCGGGCTCCAAGTTCGGCGGCATCGGCCTGACCCAGTCTTTTGCCCTGGAGCTGGCTCCCTACGGCATCAAGGTCAACGCCGTCTGCCCGGGCAACTTCCTGGACGGTCCCCTGTGGAGCGATCCGGAGAAGGGCCTCTTCGTCCAGTATCTGAACGCGGGCAAGGTTCCCGGCGCCAAGACCGTGGACGACGTGCGGAAGTACTACGAGGCCAAGGTCCCGCTGGGAAGAGGCTGCCGCATAGAGGACGTGGCCAAGGCCGTGGCCTACATCATCGACCAGAAGTATGAAACCGGTCAGGCCGTCCCCGTCACCGGCGGTCAGGAAATGCTGAAATAACAGGTTCCCATGGCTCTGTTCCCCGCCTCTCCTCCCGTCCGGGTCAGGAGCGGCGGGGTTTTGTATTCGCTTTTCTCACAAAAAACCGGCCCGCGTCTTGTGCGTCCTGACGGTTGACAAAAATAGCGATCTGCGGTACAATAACTATAAGGAGATTTTTACCCATCGGAGGATTTGCGCTGAAATGAGAGGAAGAAGAAAGACCGTTAAGATTTCCGAGGCCGAATGGAGCATCATGAAGGTGCTGTG
>CACYWX010000440.1 GCA_902778205.1 uncultured Ruminococcus sp.
CCGCTGGCTCCCCCGGATTATCCGGATGAAGAGATTCCTGACGAGCCGATCCCGAAGACCGGTTTCCTGTGGTGGCCCGTTCCGGTTCTGGGCGTGGCCGGACTGATCCTGATCCTGGTCGGCATAACGCTCCGGAAGAGCGGGGAGCGCGATGTATAAGCGAACCCTCGGCACCGTCGTGGCCGTGATCGGACTTCTGTTCGTCCTGGGCGCGGCCGGGCTGACCATTATGAACGTGCGGACCGACAACAAGGCCGCCGTCATGACCACCGACATTCTCTCGAGAGTCCTGGCGTCGGAACCGGAACCCGGTCCTTCCGACACCGATCCCGAGGAGGAGGAAGAGGAGGAGGTCCCCCGTTATCCCCTGCCGAACGAGAGACGGCTTCGGAGCCGCATCCCGGAACCGGAAATGAAGACAGTTCTGGTGGACGGCTACGAATACATCGGCGTTCTGACCATTCCCCGGACGGGAAGCGAGCTGCCTGTCATGTCCTCCTGTACCGACAGGACCATCAACATCTCCCCGGGACGCTACTACGGCACTCCGGAAAAGGGACCCTTCGTCATCGGCGGCCACAACTACATCTCCCATCTGGGCCGGATCGACTGGCTCCGGGAGGGGGACGAGGTGCTCTTCACGGACGTGGAGGGTGTCTCCTATCTCTATGAGGTAGCCGGAAGCGAGATCCTGAACGCGGGAGACGGGCGGAAGCTGGTGAGTGACGAGTGGGATCTGTCCCTCTTCACCTGCACCTTCAGCGGCGCTCAGCGTTTGACGGTTCGGTGCCTCAAGGCCGAACCGGAGGACAAAACCCCGTAACCATTCAACCGCATCGTTTCACCCGGACTGCTTCACGGCGGTCCGGGCTTTTTTTGCCTCGTGCAGCGGGATGTTTTTTCGATCCGGACTTGCGTTTTTTCAGGGAATCTGCTATACTGATACGGGTCATGCCGGTCAGCCGGAACAGGGGCCCATGTTTCCGTGCAAATGCTTCTCTTTCATGAAAGGGGTTTTTCATTATGTTTCGTGCTGCCATCATCGGCTGCGGCGGGATCGCTCAGGTCCATGCGGCCGTTCTGCATATGCTGCCCGATACGGAGCTGATCGCGTGCGCCGACCTCCGGCCGGAGAGAGCGCAGGCCATGGCCGAAAAATACGGATGCCGCGCCTATTCCTCCATGGACGCTCTGCTCGAGGCCGAGACGCCGGATTCCGTTCATCTCTGCGTGCCCCATTATCTACACGCACCCATGGCTAAGGGCGCCGCGGACCGGGGAATCGCCGTGTTTTCCGAAAAGCCGCCGGTCATCAGCCGGGAGCAGTGGACCCTGCTGGAGGAGGCCGCCGCGAAAGTCCCGCTGGGCATCTGCTTCCAGAACCGGTATAATCCCAACGTGGAGGAGGCCCGTCGCCTGATCCGGGAGGAAACCTACGGAAAGCTCCTCGGCGCGAGAGCCTTTGTCACCTGGAAGAGAGAGGTCCCCTATTACCATGACAGCGGCTGGCGGGGAACCTGGGCCACGGAGGGCGGCGGCGTCCTCATCAATCAGTCCATCCACACTCTGGATCTGCTGGTTCAGCTGGCCGGAAAGCCGGAGCGGGTCGAGACTCACATGGCGAACCATCACCTGCGGGATGCCATCGAGGTGGAGGACACGGTAGAGGCCTATCTGACCCTGGGCGGAGTGCCCGTCCTGTTCTACGCCACCACCGCCTATACCCAGGACGCTCCGGTGCTCATCGAGCTGCATCTGGAAAAGGCGGTCCTGCGGCTGGAGTCCGACGGACTGGAGATCCGGACGGGATCGGGGATCGAGCGAAAGACCTTCGAGGTGCCGGCCACCCTCGGCAAGGGCTACTGGGGCAACGGCCATGCCACCTGCATCGCAGATTTCTACACCAGCATTGCGGAAAACCGGCCCTTCCGGAACAATCTGGACTCCGTGCGGGATACGGCGGACCTGATGCTCACCATGTACGAGCAGGGCAGGGGTTCGTTATGACCCCGCAATCCGTGCTTGACAAACCACGCATGGTCCTGTATAATGGAGTTACGATCCTATCGGGTGATGAAGAACGATTGACGGGAGGATAACGAGATGCTGACAACGGACGCGCTCAGGGAATATGGCGCAGACGTGAAGGAGGGCCTTGGCCGTTGCCTGAACAACGAAGCGTTTTATCTAAGAATGGTGGGCATGGCGGTGAAGGACGAAAAGATTACCGCTCTGGCCGCCGCACTGGAAAAGGACGATCTGGACCAGGGCTTCGAACTGGCACATGCCCTGAAGGGGATGTACGCCAATTTGGCCCTGACGCCCCTATCCGCTCCTCTGTCCGAGATCACGGAGCTTCTCCGCGCCCGCACGAAGACGGACTACGGTCCGCTGGTGACCACCATCGTGGAGCAGAAGAAGAAGCTGGACGAGATCGCCCTCGGTTGAGTTCCGATCAAACGAAAAGGGACTGTAGCAAAACAGTCCAAACGCTTTGATCGACCTTTTGGGAAAAGCCGATCAGATTATTTGAGCTGATTAAGTGAATCCGGCATAAAAATACGCCGCCATGTACGGCAAAAAGGACGAGCTGAAGCGCGGGCGGCAGACAATCCGTGAAAGCAAAGAACGGCGGCAGTCGGGAGAGTATGATCTCTTCGGCTGCCGCCGTTTTATGGTATGAATACGCCCCGGTTCACAGCAGGGCGCGGAAATCCCGGATCCTTGAGAACACGCTGTAGTTGGCGTCGTGGAAGTTGGCGGCTCCGTTGAAGGCGGTGCGGCTCAGAAAGAGAATGTCTTCCCCCTCGATGAAGAAATCCACGTACTGGAAGCCCACCTCCTCCGCGGGCAGATGCGTGTAGTCGAAGAGGTCCTTCACCCGCCGCCAGTGTTCGCAGTCCTCCGAGGCGATGAGGGACAGGAGGTTCCGCCCCGACGGATGGCTCTCGTCCAGATAGCAGACGATGGAAAGATACCGCCGGCTCACGGGATCGAAGCGGATCTCGAACTTGGCGTGGTTCCCGGGGAAACGGATCATGCGGTCGAACTCCAGGGGCCGGTCCGGCTCCTCCGGGAAGACCTTCGGCATGCCAACGGTGCTGCTCCGCGGTTCCAGCGGC
>CACYWX010000441.1 GCA_902778205.1 uncultured Ruminococcus sp.
CGGGGGAGATTCCATGAACGAAGGACTCGTTCGGCCCTGCACGGCGGTTGTGGGGCATTACGGCAGCGGCAAGACCAATTTCGCCGTCAACCTGGCCATGACCGTCCGTCGGCTCCATCCGGACAGACCCGTCCGCATCGCCGATCTGGACACGGTCAATCCCTATTTCCGGACGGCGGATGCGGCGGAGCTTCTGCGGGATGCGGGGGTGGAGCCTCTTCTTCCGGAGTTCGCCAACACCAACGTGGACATCCCCATGGTCCCTTCCGCGCTCCGGGCCGCCATCCGTTCCCCCGGCTTCACCGCCGTGGACGTGGGCGGAGACGACGGTGCGGTGGCGCTGGGCATGTTCCGGGCGGAGCTTCTGGCGGCGGACGCGGCGGTCCTCTTCGTGGTCAACCGGTTCCGGCCTCTCATCGCAACGCCGGAGGGAGCGCGGGACTGCATGGAGGAGATCGCGGACGCCTGCGGACTGAAGCCCACGGCGCTGGTGAACAACTCAAACCTGGGGAGCGAGACCACGGCGGAGGATGTGCTGTCCTCGGTCCGGTACGCCCGGGAATGCGCCGAGGCTTGTTCCCTTCCCCTCTTCGGCCACTGCTATATGCCCGCCCTGGTGCCCGGTCTTCCGGAGGCGTTCCGGGAGGCGGGACTTGAGGACGAGGCGCTCTTCCCCATGGAGCAGGCCACCCGGCGGCTGTTCTGACGAAGGAATTCAATCAGGAGGAACAAAATGAATAAAGTTACATTCCGGACCGACCGGTGCAAGGGCTGCGGGCTCTGCGCGGCGGTATGTCCGAAAAAGATCATCGCGCTGGACACCTCCGCGCTGAACGCCAAGGGGTACCACCCGGCGGTCATCACGGATCAGGAGAAGTGCATCGCCTGCGCCATGTGCGCCACCATGTGTCCCGACTGCGTGATCAAGGTCGAGAAAGACGTCTGAGGAGGTGCGGTATGTCTGAAAAGGTATTGATGAAGGGCAACGAGGCCATCGCGGAAGCGGCGATTTCGGCCGGATGTCTCTATTTCTTCGGTTATCCCATCACACCCCAGACCGAGGTGGCCGAATACATGGCGAGAAGACTGCCGAAGGTGGGCGGTCTGTGCCTGCAGGCGGAGAGCGAGGTAGCGGCCATCAATATGCTCATGGGCGCGTCCTCCGCCGGCACGAGAGCCATGACCTCCTCCTCCTCGCCCGGAATCTCCCTGAAATCCGAGGGCATCTCCTACATCGCTGGATGCGATCTGCCCTGCCTGATCGTCAACGTACAGCGGGGCGGTCCGGGTCTTGGCGGCATTCAGCCCTCCCAGCAGGACTATTATCAGGCCACCCGCGGCGTCGGTCACGGAGACCTGAGACTCATTGTGCTTGCCCCCTCCTCCGTCCAGGAAATGGCGTCCCTGACAGCCGAAGCCTTTGATCTGGCGGACACCTACCGGATGCCTGCCATGCTGCTGGCGGACGGCGCGCTGGGTCAGATGATGGAGCCCGTGGACTTCTCCGTCTTCCCGAAGCGGGAGCTGCCGGAGAAGACCTGGGCCACCAACGGAACCGGCGGCAAGAGAAAGAAGAACATCGTCAACTCCCTGTTCATCGAGCCGGACAAGCTGGAGCAGTCCATCCTGGCCCGGTATGAGCGGTACGCCAGGGTCGAGGCCGAAGAGGTCCGGTTCGAGGAGGTCATGACCGATGACGCGGACATCGTGCTGGTGGCGTTCGGCATCACGGCCCGCATCGCCAAGAGCGCCATCGCCGAAGCCAGAAAAGCCGGCGTGAAGGCGGGTCTGCTCCGTCCCATCACCCTCTGGCCCTTCCCGAAGAAGCGGCTGAGCGAGCTGGCGGACACGGCGAAGGCTTTCCTGTCCGTGGAAATGTCCATGGGCCAGATGGTGGACGACGTCCGTCTGGCGGTGAACGGCAAGCGTCCCGTATCCTTCTTCGGGCGCACGGGCGGCATGATCCCCTCCGTGGAGGAAGTCACGGCGGAGATCCTGAAGATGAGCGAATCGCTCTGAATTCCGGGAACGAGGTAACTGACAGATGAAAACAGTATTCGACAGACCCGCGGCGCTGTCCGACGTGCCGCTTCATTACTGCCCCGGCTGCACCCACGGTATCGTCCATCGTCTGGTGGCGGAGACCATCGACGAGCTGGGCATTCTGGACAACACGGTGGGGATCGCCCCCGTGGGATGCTCGGTGTTCGCCTACAACTACTTTGAATGCGACATGATCGAGGCCGCTCACGGACGCGCTCCCGCGGTAGCCACCGGCGTCAAGCGGACCCATCCCGACACGGTGGTCTTCACCTATCAGGGCGACGGCGACCTGGCGGCCATCGGCACCGCGGAAACCGTTCACGCGGCCACCCGCGGCGAAAACATCACCGTCATCTTCATCAACAACTGCATCTACGGCATGACGGGCGGCCAGATGGCTCCCACCACCATCCCGGGCCAGGTGACCACCACCTCCCCCTACGGACGGAAGCGCAGCGTGCAGGGAAGCCCGATCCGCGTCTGCGAGATGCTCTCCACCCTGGACGGCGTCGCCCTGGCGGCCAGAGTCACGGTGGACTGCCCGAAGAACGTCAATCAGGCCAAGAAGATCATCAAAAAGGCCTTCCAGAATCAGCTGGACAAGAAGGGCTTCTCCATCGTGGAGGTCCTGTCCACCTGTCCCACCAACTGGGGTCTCTCTCCCGAGGACGCGCTCCAGTGGCTGCGGGACAATATGATTCCCTACTATCCTCTGGGCGTCTACAAGGACGGCGAAGCCCTGCGCGACGACGCTCCCGAAAACGGACAGTGAAAGGAGAACAGAACATGACGACTACATTCATTTTCGCCGGAAGCGGCGGTCAGGGCATTCAGTTCTCCGGCAAGCAGATGGCCAAGACGGGCATGCACTTCGGTAAAAACGTGACCTTCCTCCCTTCCTACGGCCCCGAAATGCGCGGCGGCACCTCCAACTGCACGGTGGTGGTGTCCGACGGCGAGATCGGGTCTCCCAGCGTGTCCTCCCCGGACGTGCTGGTGGCCATGAACCTGCCCTCCTTCGACAAGTTTGAGCCGAAGATCGCCAAGGGCGGCACCCTGTTCTGCGACTCCA
>CACYWX010000442.1 GCA_902778205.1 uncultured Ruminococcus sp.
CTTCGCTCCGGCCGGAGAAAACCGGCGGCATACTCCGCGTACATCCGGTCGGCCTCCCGGAAAAAACCGTCGGCGCCGTCGAAGCGGGCCTCCGCTCTGGTTCGGACTCCGGTCGGATGGTTCTCGTCCGGGAGCATCGGCTCAATAAAGCAGACTGTCCGCCGCGCCAGATTCACCTTTAGTCCCGCGACACAGCTGATGCTGTAGCGGCAGCGTTTTTCCTCCGGAACCCGGGCGGAGTGCAGCGTTCGGCCGGAATCGGAATACCGTCCCAGGGACTCCGGGTTGTTGAGAATCAGCTCCACATGGTGAAGCTCCTCCGGGGAATACAGCTCCATGATTCTCCGGAACTGGGAAAGCGAGCGAACCGAAAAGCGCACCGCCGCCTCCCGGCGAAGCCGCTCCTCTCCGACCCGTTCCAGGAAAGCCCGGATCCTTTCGGGGTCGGCATCCGCCGCGGCCGTGGTTGTCTGAGGGATTCCCCCCATAAGCTCTTCAAAATCCCCGAGAAAACGTTCATAGTCGGGGTTGTCAAAAGGTTCCGTGGCATAGTAGCAGGCTGAGCTCGCCGCGATCGGGCCGAGCCGTTCGCGAAGGCCCGCGAGCAGGCTTCTCCAGAGGCTCCGGTTTTCGTCGGTATAGAGGAAGTTTTCTTCAAAAGGCGGGGCCGCGAATCCGCAGAAGCTACACTGCGGACGGCAGCCGCAGCCGAGCTCAAAGGCGAGCGGAAAGTAGTGCACGTTCTCCTGCCGGCGCAGAATTGCGTTCTCCATCCGGCAGCGGTTCCGCACCCGGTTTACATACACATAGAGCTCCCGGTTCCGGAAGCAGCTCTCCGCGTGCCGCTGACGGATCAGCCCGCTCACGGCGGAAGCAGTGACCAGATACTCTTTCACATAGGGGTTATCGGTTTGCGTCCGCCCGTCGACTGTTTCAAGGCCCTCGACGCAGATCTGCCGGATTCCCTCCGCCGCGGTCTCCGGATCCGGAAAGGCCGCAAGCCCCGGTTCCGCAACGGCCTTTCGTCCGTCCGTGAGAAAGCGCTCCCGGAAATCCGGATCCGCCTCATAGGTCTCGATGCAGCGCTTGAAGGCCGCGAAAGGGCTTCCTTTCCTCATGACTTGGCGGCCAGCAGGCGTTTCTGTTCATAATACAGTTCCAGCAGGTTTTCCAGATTGCCCTTGAAATAGGTGCAGGAGCTGTGCTTGATGTCCGTATGCAGATTTTTCTGCCGGATGCGGTGGCAGCCTCCGTTGCAGATCGGGAAGTAATAGCATGCGCGGCATTCCGGATCGTCCAGATACGAGCATCCCGTCATGCCTTCCGCGATCAGCGCCATGTTCCAGTCGTTGAAGCGGTCGATGTGTCCGACCACTTTTTCCTCCAGTCCCACATCGTCCCAGCACTTGTACATCTCTCCGTCCGGTCCGATGACGTAGGCGTTGCGCCTGGTCAGGGTGCAGCCGATGTTCCCGCGGGTCGGATAGAGGCTCAGGGGGCTGACGCCGTACTTGTTCACCATCTTCGCGATGAACTCGCCCTGCTGCACCGGCTCGAAGAAGCAGCTGTGATCCGGATGGTCGTCGCCTTTCACGAAGCCGGGATACACACTGATCCGCTTTCCGTAGTCATTCGGGTAGCGGTCCCGCATCGTTCTGTATACCGTGTAGTATTCCTCGTCGTTCCGGGAGTCCACGTTCACCCGGATATGGACCATTCCCTTGAAGTCCGAGGCCATCACCCGATCGACGTTTTCCAGAATCCGGTCATAGGTGGGCGCGCCGTTTTTCTGGTAGCGCCTGCTGTCGTGGGTTTCCTTTTTCCCGTCCAGGGTGATCTGGAGATAAGTGACATTCAGGTCGTTGAGTTTGGAGACCTTGTAATCGTCCAGGAGGAAGCCGTTTGTGATCATGGACGCGCTGACTTGCTTGCCGAGCTCCCGTACCCGCCGGTCTATGCTCAGGATCCGGTCGAAGGCCAGCAGCGGTTCCCCGCCGAACCAGGTCAGCGAGACATCCTTCGTGTAGAACCTGCCGATAAACCGGATCAGCTCATCCTCCACTTCCTGCGACATGGGTTTCCCCGTCCGGTTTCCCTCAAAGCAGTAGCTGCAGTCGAAGTTGCAGGCCCGCGTCACCGCGATCGTCAGCAGCAGGTTTCCCGGCGCGTAAAGGCTTGTCAGCGCCCGCATCCGGATGATGTTGTACAGGTCGTCGTCCGCCGTGTCCTCCACGATGAAGCCCATGCTCCGAAGCTGCATGTACAGCATCGGAGAGGCGGAATAGTCCGCCTTCTCCGGATCCTCTGCGATCTTCCGGATGACGGCGAGTTCGTCGTCCTCCACCTTCAGGAAATTGCGGGAGGCGGAATTGAACAGCAGCCATCCGTTCCGCTGCGACTCAAAGAGATTGTTGTACCGTGACCATTTCATTCGGGGCTTCCTCCTGCGTTTCCGATGCCTCAGTAATCCCGGCCGAAGAAGCGTTCGTCCAGCGTCCAGTCTTTCATCTCCCTGCCGGAGACCGTGGCGCCGACCACCTGGGAGTAGTAGGTGTCTCCGCGGGTGTCGCGGATCACCGCCGTGGAGAGGTAGTAGCCGCTCGGCAGCTTCTCCATCGTGATGCTGGTTCCGGCGCTGAAGGTGACGCTCTTTCCACGGATGCTCCGGGTCTCGCCGGTGTTGTAGTTCGTCTGCTCATAGATCGGCACAATGGTCTTGCCCGCCTCCGGCTCAATGACGGACCGGGTGCCGGCGAGGAAGTTGGCCGTGATGGTATCATCCGCCTCGCGGATCCCGTTGAGGGCGAAGGTATCGGTGTCGCGGTCGCGGGCAATCATCAGATAGGACTCTGTTCCGTCATAATAGACATGCGCCTTGTACTCGGTGACCGACGGCGTCGAAGAGACGATCTCCACATACAGCGGTTCTCCGTTCAGGCAGATCCAGTTTCCGTCGAAGTCGCTGCTGAGGCTTCCTTCCCCGTCGAGGTGCAGAACCCGGTCTCTTCCGTAATAGGTAATGGTGTTCTCATCCTGATCAAACCGGCCGACTTCCAGCTCATACGCCGTCATCAGGTTCTGAAGCGCGTCCTCCACCGGAATGGAG
>CACYWX010000443.1 GCA_902778205.1 uncultured Ruminococcus sp.
GTTCGGTCCTCGCGCTTTCCTCCTGCGTCGCGGGAACGGGAAACGAGCAGACCGTCGAGATCCCGCCCGCCGTGCCTGCGATGGGAGTGGTCAGAGTCCCGTCGTCGGAGACCGCGGATTCCGCAGCCGTCGGAAACGCATCGGGATCGTCCGTGAAGACGGAGTCGGGGGAAAAAACCGAGGTTGTCCTCGAACGGGACCTTCTCGTCTGCATCGATCCGGGCCACGGATTTGAGGACGGCGGCAGCGGCGCGTCGGAGGCCTCCTTCTATCCGGACGGAACGCTGGAAAAGGACGTGACCATCACCGTCGCCACCCTTCTGAAGGACGCGCTGGACTGGCGGTTCGAGAACGGGAAATATATCTGCGATTTCCCCGCAAGGAACGCGGAGGGCCTCAAAACGTTCGATGAGATGTACGCCTTCCCGACCACCCGGTTTGAGGACGCGAACAAGCCGCCCCAGGTGGACAACTGGTTCCCCGGGCAGGTTTTTTACGACGAAACCACGGGAGAGACCTCCTACGGATGGGACCGCTGGGATTCCACGAAGGAGGTTTTCAAGAAATACGGCGCCATCTATCGGGGGGACGAGAGCCGGAAGGTCTGCTATCTGACCTTCGACTGCGGCTATGAAATCGGCATGACGGCCTCGCTTCTCGACACGCTGAAGGAGAAGGAGGCGCCGGGGACCTTCTTCGTGACCGGTCCCTTTGTCCGGGGCGAATCCGCCGACTTCACGAAGGAGTATATGCACAGCCTGACCCGCCGGATGCTGGACGAGGGCCACATCGTAGGGAGCCACACGAACACCCACCCGGACATGACCATGCTCACGGCGGAGGAAGCCGCAGACGAGATGCGGCAGGTGGAGGCGGATTTCGCCCGGGAATTTCCGGACGCGCCGGAGCTCTTGTTCTTCCGTCCTCCGGCGGGCGCGGTCAACGAATGGCTCATCCGGCTCGAAGCGAAGCTTGGCTACCGGACGGTGACGTGGTCCGCAACCTATCGGGATTACGTCGTGGATGATCAGTGGGCATACGAGGACGCGCTGAACCTCTTGAAATCCTGCCTGCACCCCGGCTGCGTGTATCTGCTTCATACGGAATCCGCCACCAATGCCGCGCTCCTGCCGGAGCTCATCGACTGGATCCGGGCGCAGGGGTACGTCATCGAGCCGCTGTGCGGAATCGGGACGTAAATCGAAGACTTAAGGGACTTTGAAGGTATCTATGTTCAAAAACTGGCTGGAAAACGAACCGAAGGTGACGCTTGTATGCGCGGTGACGTCCGCGGTCTCGCTGGTCCTCTCCATCACGGGCGTGCTGAAAGGGATCCTGCCCGTGGACATCGCGTGGGTCGCCATCGTCCTCTGCGGCGTCCCGATCCTTGTGGGCGCGGCGAAGGGCGTGATTTTCGAGCACGATATCAAGGCGGATCTGCTGGTCTCGCTGGCCCTCATCGCCTCTGTCGCCACGAAGGAGTTCTTCGCTGCCGGTGAGGTGGCGCTGATCATGCAGATCGGATCCCTGCTGGAGGACTACACCTCCGGGAAGGCCCGGGAGGGGATCGAAAGGCTCATCGGCATTACGCCCCGGACCGCCCATGTACTTCGGGACGGCACGGCGGTCGAGATCCCTGCGGAGGAGGTCAAGGTGGGAGACGTGCTCCGGGTGCTGGCAGGGGAGACGATCCCGGTGGACGGCACGATCCTCGAGGGAACGACCTCCGTCGATCAGTCCGTCATGACCGGCGAGAGCATCCCCGTGGACAAGAGCGCGGGGGACACGGTGTCCAGCGGCACGGTCAATCAGTTCGGCACCTTTACCATGCGGGCGGACGCGGTGAGCGAGGACAGCTCCCTGCAGCGGATGGTCCGGCTGGCGGAGGAGGCCGAGGAAAACAAGGCGCCCATCGTGACGGCGGCGAACCGGTGGGCGACGTGGCTCGTGGTGATCGCCCTGACCTGCGCTGCCCTGACGTGGATCTTCACGGGGCAGTTCATGCGGGCGGTGACGGTGCTGGTGGTGTTCTGCCCCTGCGCCTTCATTCTCGCAACGCCCACCGCCGTTCTGGCCGGGATCGGGAATGCGGCGAAATACGGGATCATCGTGCGCTCCGGGGAGGCCCTGGAAAAGCTCTCAAAAATCAGGCGCATTGCCTTCGACAAGACCGGGACGCTGACATACGGAAAACCGAAGGTCACGGCGGCGGTCTCCGTTTCGCAGGAGTTCACGGATGAAGACGTGCTCCGGCTGGCGGCTCTCGCCGAGGAGCAGTCGGAGCATCCTCTCGGCCGGGCCATCGCGGCGGCGTATGAAGAAAAATGCGGCGCGCGCGGGACAATTGAAGATTTCAGACTCACGGCGGGCCAGGGCGTATCCGCGCGGGTGGACGGGAAGGCCGTCCTCGCCGGGAAGGAAGGATTTCTCGCGGAGCAGGGCATCGACACCTCCGCATCCCGGGACGCCTGCCGGTCCGAGCTGGATCAGGGCGCAACGGTTGTATATCTCGCCGTCGACGGGAAAAACGCCGGATTCATCGCCCTGAGGGATACCCTGCGGGAGGATGCCGCAGAGACCATACGTAAGTTAAAAGAGGCCGGGATCACGCCCATGCTCCTCACCGGGGACAACGCCCACGCCGCCCTGTCCGCCGCCTCCGCCGCGGGGATTGGGGACGTGCGTTCGGGCCTGCTGCCGGAGGACAAGATGGAGATCATCCGGGAGACGTCCGGCGGGGAGGAGCCGGTCTGCATGATCGGGGACGGCGTGAACGACGCGCTTGCCCTGAGCACTGCGGACGCCGGGGTTGCCATGGGCGGCATCGGATCGGACATCGCCGTGGAGGCCGCCGACGCGGTTCTGGTGAGCGACGACATCAAGCGGCTCCCGTACCTGTTCCGGCTCATGAAGAAGGTGATGCGGAAGGTGCACGTCAACATCATCGCGTCCCTCGTCATCAACCTGACGGCGGTGGTGCTGTCTGCCCTCGGGATGCTGAGTCCGGTCACGGGCGCGCTCTGGCACAACTGCGGCTCCGTGTTTGTGGTGGTCAATGCCGCGCTCCTGCTGAGGGTGAAGGACGAATAAAGCG
>CACYWX010000444.1 GCA_902778205.1 uncultured Ruminococcus sp.
CTGGTGGCGGAGGGGAAGGCCTATCCCTGCTTCTCCACCGAGGAGGAGCTGGAGGAGATCCAGGCCGCGGACAAGAAGGCCGAGATCCAGAACACAGACTGGCACACCGCCGCCGCCGAGAAGCGGGCCCAGATGCTGAAGAACCGGGAGTTCACCATGGACGAGGTGAAGGCCCATCTTGCGGCGGGGGATCCCTTCGTCCTGCGGATCCTGGCGGACGGCGATCCGGAGAAAAAGACGAAATTCACGGATCTGGTGAAGGGAAATCTGGAGGTGCCGGAGAACGACGAGGACTTCGTGCTGCTGAAATCCGACGGCATCCCCACCTATCACTTCGCCCACGCGGTGGACGACCATCTCATGAAGACCACCCACGTGATCCGCGGCGAGGACTGGCTGCCCTCCCTGCCGAAGCACATCCAGCTGTTCCGATACCTGGGCTTCAAAATGCCGAAGTACCTGCACACCGCCCAGATCCTGAAGAACGACGGGAACGGCGGCAAGAAGAAGCTGTCCAAGCGGGACATGGGCGCCAAGATGGACGACTACCGGCGCATGGGCTACGTGACCGAGGTGGTCTGGGAGTATCTTCTGACCCTGCTCAACTCCAACTTCGAGGAGTGGCACATGCAGAACCCCGGAAAGAGTGCCATGGATTTCCCCTTCAACATCAAGAAGATGTCCGTCTCCGGCTGTCTCTTCGATTTTGACAAGCTGAACGACGTGTCGAAGAACGTGCTGTCGAAAATGACGGCGGAGGAGATCTACGACAGGACCCTCGACTGGGCGGAGGAGTTCGATCCGGAGTTCGCCGGGCTTCTGAAAGCCGATCCCGCATACGCGAAATCCATTTTCGCCATCGGACGGGGAGGAAAGAAGCCCCGGAAGGATTTCGCCACCCTGGCGGATGTGAAGCCCTTCGTCAGCTTCTTCTACGACAGCCTCTTTGAAAGACAGGACGCGGTCCCGGATTCCTTCGACCGGGCGGACGTGCGGGCCGTTTACGACGGATTCCTTGGGACGTACGATCCGGCGGACGACATGAACACGTGGTTCGCAAAGATCCAGAAGCTGGGAGAGGGCCTCGGCTACACCCCCGACATGAAGGCCTACAAGGCGGATCCCGGCGCGTATAAGGGCAACGTGGGCGACGTGTCCATGTTTCTGAGAACCGCCGTCACCGGCCGTGTGAATTCCCCGGATATGTACGCCGTCATGCAGATCCTCGGGCCGGAGCGCGTGAAGGCCAGGATCGAAGAAGCGAAGGCCGCGCTGTAAAGGCCGATTTGAAGGGAAGGAACGATTATGGCAGAATCCAATTTCATTCATGATTTCATCGACGAGGATCTCGCCGCGGGTAAAGCGGACACCGTCCATACGCGGTTTCCCCCCGAGCCCAACGGATACCTCCACATCGGCCACTGCAAGGCGCTGGTCATCGACTTCGGCACCGCGCTGAAGTACCACGGCCTCTGCAACCTCCGCATGGACGACACCAACCCCGCCAAGGAGGACACCGAGTTCGTGGACGCCATCAAGGAGGACATCCACTGGCTTGGCTTCGACTGGGGCGACCGGTTCTATTACGGCTCCGACTATTTTGAAAAGACCTACGAGCTGGCGGAGGAACTGATCCGGAACGGAGACGCCTACGTCTGCGAGCTGACCCCCGAGCAGTTCCGGGAATACCGGGGCGACCTGACCCATCCCGCCGTCTCCCCCTGGCGCGACAGACCGGCGGAGGAGAGCATGGATCTGTTCCACCGCATGCGGGACGGCGAGTTCCCCGAGGGCAAATATACCCTCCGGGCGAAGATCGACCTCAGCTCCGGAAACTTCAACATGCGGGACCCCGTGCTGTACCGGATCCGCTACATCGAGCACCACCGGCAGGGAACCAAGTGGTGCGTGTTCCCCATGTACGACTTCGCCCATCCCATTCAGGACGCGCTGGAGGGGATCACCTTCTCCCTCTGCTCCCTGGAGTACGAGGACCACAGACCCCTCTACAACTGGGTCATTGAGCACACCTCCGTTCCCTCGAAGCCCCGTCAGATCGAGTTCGCCCGCCTCAACATCACCCACACGGTGCTGTCCAAGCGGTATCTGCGGAACCTGGTGGAGACCGGCGTCGTGGACGGCTGGGACGATCCCCGGATGCCCACGCTCTGCGGCCTGAGGCGGAGAGGCTACACCCCCGAGTCCATTCTGGACTTCATCGACCGGGTGGGCGTCTCCAAGGCCAACAGCCTGGTGAACATCGGGCTTCTGGAGCACTGTGTCCGCGAGGATCTCAACGCGAAAGCCCCCCGCCGCATCGCCGTGCTGAAGCCCCTGAAGGTGATCGTGGACAACTATCCGGAGGACAAAACCGAGTACTTCGACGTGGTCAACAACCCGAACGATCCCGAGGCCGGGACGAGAAAGGTCCCCTTCACGAAGGAGCTGTGGATCGACGCGGACGACTTCGCCGAGGTGCCGCCGCCGAAGTTCTTCCGTCTGAAGCCGGGCGGAGAGGTGCGCCTGATGTCCTCCTACATCGTCAGGTGCGGCGAGATCGTGAAGAACGCGGACGGCACCGTGAAGGAGATCCACGTGACCGCCGATCTGGAAACCGGCACGGGCGTTCCCACGGACCGGAAGGTCAAGGGCACCATCCACTGGCTCAGCGCGAAATACGCCGCCGACGCGGAGGTGGTCCTCTACGACCGGCTCTTCACCGAGGAGAACATGAACGATCTGCCGGAGGGGAAGACCTACGCGGATTATCTCAATCCGGAATCCGCCGTGAGAGTGTCCGGCGCGAAGGTGGAGCCCGCTCTGGCCGAGGCGAAGCCCGGGGAGAAGTTCCAGTTCGTGCGCACCGGCTACTTCACTCTGGATACGAAGAATCCCGGCGTCTTCAACCGCGTGGTGTCCCTGAAGGACAGCTACAGGCCCGAATAAATTCCGCGCTCCCCCTTGACAAATCCGAAAGTCTGTGCTATACTGATAGGGCTGTCAGAACGACAGACGCCCCATTAGCTCAGCTGGTAGAGCACTTGACTTTTAATCAAGGTGTCCGGAGTTCGATTCTCCG
>CACYWX010000445.1 GCA_902778205.1 uncultured Ruminococcus sp.
AACGACTGGACGTAGTGATAGAAGAATGTGCCACCGCATTTTCCCCACGCCTGCTTCGTCGCCATGAACTGATCGAGCGCGTATGCGGGAACACAGTCCACGCCCGACGTGCAGAACACGTTTTCGCCCACCTGCGTCTTGTGCGGCTGGAGACAGTAGTCGATCACTTTGCAGAGCGCAGACCGACTGCTGTTCCCGCCGCTCTTGTACTTGATATACGTCACTGTTGCAATAGATCGCTCACCTCCTTTTGAATTGCATACAGACCGACGGCGATCGTGCCAAGCTGTTCGCTGAACTCCGACAGGCTCACGCAGTAGATCTCGCCGCTGTTTGCTTTCCGCGTGAGCTGATTGATGTTGTTCCCGATCCGGCGCAGCTCCGCCAGCATCGGTTTGAGATCGTCGAGGATGACAATGGGCTTGTCCATCCCTGCGCTGACGAGATACTCCGTCCGGCTCATCTTCGCGCGTTTTGCGTTTGCGTCGATCACGGAAAGCTCATGGTCGCTGAACCGGACCGGGACGACGCGGTTTCGTTTTCTCATAAAGAATCCTCCGTTTCTTCGTGATTTGGGGGCTGCGGTTTGGCCTCAAAGGGGTGCGGGTACTCCCGCCGAGCGGTGGCCGGGGATAGCCGGACGCTCTGCTCGCCTACCACAGCCCCCACGTTTTCCCTTCCAAAAGGTGGAAAAGACGGCACTTTGAGGGCACCCCGAACTATCCCCGGATGACTGACAGTCACCATCCCGAAATCGGGTATCACGTCGCCTCCTTCCGCGGATGTTTGCGGTCGTATTCCTGCACCACGCGTTCGTGTTCCGCCTTGCGTAGCGCACGCTCGAACCGCGCATCGATCACATCCTGGATCGGCAGGATGCGGAACAACAGATTCCCGTTGCGTTTCTTCCCGTCCTTCGACGTGAAAAGAGTCTGCTCGGTTTCGATCAGACCCTTGCGTTCGAGCAGGGAAACATACTTGCCGACGGTGTTCCGGCTCATACCAACCGCTGCGCCGATGGTGTCATAACTCGGGTAGCAGGTGTATGTTTCCCGATCCTCACACCGGATCAGGAACGCATAGACCAGGATTTCACCGCCGGACAGCCCAAGGTCGAAGATCTCGTTCGGCAGGACGAACTGACGGCGGAGACGTTTTTGTGTTTCGTTCAATCGGATTCCTCCTTTCGATTCCCGGCATCGTGCATGACGCCGAAGTTTTTTCTGCCGTATGCAGAATCACCCTCCTGTGTTTTTTCGGTCGAACAGTCGAACATCCAATGGTGACAACGGTTTTGAACACTTTTTCAACCGAACGGGAAGTCGAACACACCTGCGAACAGATTTCCGTGTTCGACATCGTGTCATCAGAATGTCGGACCGTTTTCAGGGGTGGTCGAACATACGCAAACTCAATCAGGACAACGATTCCTGTGAGTCTGTAACACTGTTCGACCCGTCCGGAGGGGAGACGCCGAGAATATCTTCCACCTTCTCACGGCTCAGGATCATCACCGTTTTGGTTTCCCGCCCGAACCGTTTCGAGTCCGTGTTCCTTCCACTCGCGTGAGGAATGAGGATGCCCTCGTCCCGAAGCTGCTTCGCCAGAGACTGCGGAGCCGGTACGCGTCCCTCGCTGCTCTGATCGCAGAACCGGTTGACCTCCATGACGGATCGTTCGAAAAAGATGTAGTACGCGTCGTCGTCCAGGTAAACTGCGGAGGATCTGTTCGGATTCCCC
Source organism: uncultured Ruminococcus sp. (assembly GCA_902778205.1). Classification (GTDB taxonomy): domain Bacteria; phylum Bacillota; class Clostridia; order Oscillospirales; family CAG-272; genus UMGS1696. Next base: position 1,741 of record CACYWX010000445.1, read on the forward strand.
GCGTTCTGTTTACACAGTATTTTCATTTTTCACCTTGCGCCTCAGCGCGGGTTGTGCAACAATGGTGGCATCTCAACCAAGGAGCGCGTCATGGCAAAACTCATCCTTCTCCGCGGCAATTCCGGGAGCGGCAAAACCTCCACCGCGAAACTCCTGCAGGAACGGATCGACTCCAGCACCGTGCGTCTGTCCCACGATATGATCCGGATGGAGATCCTGTACACCCACGGGCGGGAAGGTGTCGAACGGTCGCTCCCCCTCATGATCGAGCTTCTTCGCTACGCCCGCCGGAATGCGGAGGTCACGATCCTCGAAGGGATCCTCCATACGGCGGATTACGCCCCGCTGTTCGAGGCGGCGGTCGAGGAATTCGGCGAAAACATCCGCGCGTATTATTACGACCTCTCCTTTGAAGAGACCCTCCGCCGTCATGAAACGAAGCCCAACCGGGCAGACTTCGGCGAAGCGGAGATGCGCCGCTGGTGGCGGGACCGGGATCTCATTGGGATCATTCCGGAAACCCTGCTGGGGCCGGAGGACGGACAGGTAGAGACGGTGGAGCGGATTCTGCGGGATATCGAGGAGCTTTGATCCGTTCTGCCCCGGATGTCCGGGACACGGTATGCGAACTTGGGGAGTCGTATCTGCCGACGGATACCCGCCACCTTTCTTGCTCCCCTCCAGTTCCACATCGTAGAGCGGATGACTGGGAAGGAGGTATTGAACCTTTCCGTCAATCTTCTTGAATCCGGTATAGGCGTAGATGTGCTTCTGCTCTGCCTGCGGTCCGGTGGATCGGACGGCGACGGCGATGTGTTTTTCCACCGATCCCACAGCGGTGTACTGACAGACGCTCGGCAGTTCCATGATCCATTTCTTGTCCTCCAGATCCGACGCATGCACATCCGTACAGCAGATCTCGCTTCCGTCCCGCGCGAGGATGCCGATACGGAACATGCGGTCTTCCTTTACGCCATCGTCGCATACGATCTCCGCCTTGACCTGCGGGAAGAAATTGCAGAGCCGGACGACCTGTTCGACCTTGCCGTTGGTCTTGCGCACATACAGCCAGCCGCTCCCGATCTCATATTCGTCCGGGTAATCGGGAAGCCGGTTCTGTTCCGTCCCGACCGAAATGGGATCTCGCTCTGCCACACTGATGACAGCTTCCCCTACGTCGGGGTTGTACACCCGGTTCAGCTGTGCGACCAGTTCGGCGTCGGAGACTTCCTCCGGCGACTTTTTGTTTTCCGCAACCGGAGTGACAGTGCGGTGCTGGCTGAGGTGTTCCAGATGGAAGATCTTTGCGACCTCTGCCCATGGG
>CACYWX010000446.1 GCA_902778205.1 uncultured Ruminococcus sp.
ATCGGGAGGCTGACCGCACCGCTCTCCGAGATTTACGCCTCCTTCGCGGATCCGCGTCTGACGGAGAACGGCTTTCTCACCCTGCTCCGGAACCGCGGCATGGCGGAGGCCATTGAGAAAACCACGTGGCGCATGCCGGAGCGGGACCTTGAGATCCTGCGGGATCTGGCGGGGCGGCTGGGACGGGGCTTTCCGGATGAGCAGTGCGCTCTGTGCCGATACGCGGAGGACCGGCTGGAGGAGGATCTGGATCGGCTGAGAAAAGCGGCTCCGGGGGAGGAGAGGCTCTGGCGTTCCATCCCGATCCTCTCGGCCCTGTCCCTGATCCTGCTGCTGTACTGACCGGAAAAACGACACAGCGAAGTCCCAATGTCAGGAGGATACCATGGACGTCACCTTTCTTTTGAAGCTCGCCGGCGTGGGATTTCTCATCGCGGCGGCCTGCCAGATCCTTCAGAAAACCGGACGGGAGGAGATGGCGATGATGCTGTCCCTGGGCGGGATCGTGGCGGTCCTCTTCCTTCTGGTGGGGAAGATGGGGGAGCTGTTTCTTGAGATCCGTTCGGTGTTCGGCCTGTGACGGACATGTTTCCGCTGGCGGGCATCGCGCTCTGCTCCCTGTTCGCCGTTTTGACGGTGCGGGAGGTCCGACGGGACTGCGCCCCATATCTTCTGATGGGTACGGCTCTGGTGCTGGCGGCGTCCTGTATGCCCGGCATCCGGGAGAGCGCGGCCTTTGCCCGGTCCCTGTCGTCGCTGGCGGGAGAGGGGACCGTGGAGGTGATCCTGCGGGCGTTGGGGATCGCCTGGATGACCTCCGCCGCCGGGGAGATCTGCCGGGGAGCCGGGGAGGGACAGCTGGCCTCCTGGCTGGAGACGGCGGGACGGGTGGAGCTATTGGTGCTCTCCCTGCCCCTGCTGCGTCAGCTGATGTCGGCGGCGGGGGGCGTTTTGTGAGAGGAGCGGTCCGGTCCGTTGTGCGGAGGATCCTTCCGGCCCTGCTGACGGCGGCGCTCGTCTGGATCCTGTCTTCTGCGGCGGGAGCGGAGGAATACCGGTTCCGGGCGCAGGACGCGGGCTCCGGGGCGGTTCGGGATGCCTGGGACGCCTTCCGGGATGCTCTGCCGGAGGATGCGGGGGAGCTCCGGGATGCCGATCTGTCCGATCCTCTGTCCGCCGCCGAGACCGTCCGGTCCGCGGTTTTGCCGGAGAACCTGTGGGAGCGGATCCGGTGTGCGTTTCTTAAGGCGGCGGAGCGTGTGGTCCCGGAGGCTGCGCCGCTGTTCGGACTGCTCCTGCTCTGCGCCTCGGTCCGGTACGCCGTGCCTGCCGGAGCCATGGAGGACGGGATGGCCCGGGTCATGCGGCTGGCGGCGGCGGTGACGGTGTTCCGTTTGGCGGGAGAGACGCTGGCGCTGGCGGATCGGGTCGCGGGAACCGTGTGCCGTCTGGCCGAGCTGATGATCCCGGTGACGGAAGGGATCTGTCTGCTGGGCGGCGGCGTGACGGAGGGCCGGGTGGCAAGGGTGGGCCTCATGCTGGCGGTCGCCACGGCGGAGGATGCGGCGGGGTCCGTGCTGATCCCGGCGGCGGGGTGCGTGCTGGGACTCACGGCGGTGTCCGGAGGAAAGGGAGTCGCGGGATCCGCTGCAGGCGCGCTGAGGAAGCTCCTGTTCCGGGCCTGGCAGACCGCGGCGCTCCTTCTGACCTTCCTGCTGGGTACGCAGTCGGTACTGGCCCGCACGGCCGATTCCGCCGGGATGCGTCTGTCCCGGTTCGCCCTGTCCTCCTTCGTCCCGGTAGCCGGATCCGCTCTGTCCGACGCGTGGAGCAGCGTCACCGCCGGGATCCGGGTCCTGCGGGGGACGGCGGGGATCGGCGGGATCATCGCGCTGGGGACGGTCTCCCTTCCGGCGGTGATCCCTCTCCTCTTGTGGCAGGCGGTGTTCGCCCTGGCGCACGGAGCCGCGGACGCGCTGGGTCTGAAGGAGCTGTCTCCGCTTCTTGAGCAGGCGGGAGGGATCGCGTCCCTGCTGTCGGCCTTCGCCCTGTACACCCTGGCCATGTTCGTGGTGCAGCTGGCTCTGTTCGCCGGGCTCGGTACGGCGTGAGGGACGCGGAGAAGGGAGGTCCTGTCCGTGAAGGTCTGGTTTGCGTCCCTGGCGGCCTGTGCGGTATTGGGAGAACTGGCGGACGCGCTGGCTCCGGAGAAATGGCGGGAGCATGTGCGGAGGATCTCGGCCCTGGCGGCTCTGGCGGTCCTGTTGAGTCCCGTCCGGGATCTGATCGACGGAGTGGACAGGATAGCGGAGCTCGGACGGTCCCTGCCTTCAGAACGGGAGATCCTGTCCGGGGACGCGGAAAACGGAGGCAGTCCGTGGCAGGGAGCGGCCGGACTGATTTTTGAGACCGCGGCCGGGCTTGGCGTGGACACCGCGGACATGACGGCGGTCTTTTCAGAGGAGGACGGCGCGCTGACCGGAATTCGGCTGATCCTGCCCCGCTGTCCGTACAATCTGCGGGCGGAGCTGGCGCGGGTGACGGAGGCGTATTTCGGGGTCCCCGTGACGGCGGACTGCGGCGGAGAGGAGGGAGTTGACGGATGAAGAACGGGGGATGGGGTCGGAACCGGTGGATCTTTCTTCTGCTGGCCGCCATGGGGATCCTGCTGTTCGCCCTGGGAGGGCTTCTCGGAGGCCGTGAGAACAATAGGACGGATTACGCGGGGTATCTGGAGGAGAGAGCCCGGGATCTGTGCCTCAGCATCGACGGGGTGAAGGAGGCCGAGGTGTTCCTGACCCTGAACGAGGAGGAAGCGGTGCCGGCCGGGATGTTCGGGGAGAGCGCGCCGTCCCGGGCTCCCACGGTGAGGGGCATCGCGGTGGTCTGCACCGGCGGGGAGAGGCCCGGGGTGAGACAGACGGTGACCATGCTCCTGTCCGCGGCCCTCGGGATCCCCACCAGCCGCATCAGCGTAGCCGGGGTGCGGTGATTTTTGGAGGACCGTCATATCCGGGCGGCGGGGCGCATAGGCTGAACCGGCCATGAAATCACGGCG
>CACYWX010000447.1 GCA_902778205.1 uncultured Ruminococcus sp.
CGAGATGCTGGACATTCTGACCGGCACGCGGACCTTCGACTATTCCACCTGCTACGGCTCCTGGGGCGTCTACAACAACTTCCGCACCTATATCGAGGCCAACGGCGGCAGCGACCTGGCCTCCTTCGCCGCGAAGCAGCAGAAGCTGTTCACCAAGAACATGGAGAAAACCGTCAACGCCTACAGAGAAATCAAGGACTGAGCCATGCCCGCTCCCTGCGATACGGGGGCGGGCTTTTGCACATCCGGACTCACCCGAAGGGAGGACCCTCATGGACGGATCGCACGATTACAGCTTCAGAAACCGGGACTTTACCGCGGTCCCGCCTCTTTCGCCCACGCCGAACGCCTGCGGGGACAGGGGCGTTTTGATCGGTGAGGAGTGGGAGATCGCCGCGCCGCGGACCGATTCCCGCTTGTTCCGGTATTTTACGGAGGACCTGCGCCGGTTCCTCGAGGACGCCTTCGGGGTGTCCCTCCGGATCAGGCGGGTGCCGGACGCTCCGTCCTATGCGCGGACCCGGCGGAAATGCATCCTTCTGGCGAGGGAGGAGGACATGCCGGACTGTCCGGTGGGATCGGACGAGGCGGGGGCGTACCGGATCATCGTCACGGAGTCCGGCGTTGCGGTGATCGGGAAAACGGAGAGGGGAACCGCCAAGGGCGTCTACGATCTGGAGGACGGCATGCGGCTCAGGGGGGAGTGCTCGCTTCTGCCCGGGGACTGGACCCGCGCGCCGCTGTTTTACCCGAGAATGACCCATTCGGGCACGGAGCTGGACACCTTTCCCGACAGCTATCTCGCCGCCTGCGCCCACGCCGGAATGGACGCCGTCATCGTGTTCGCCGGACATCCCGACTCCAATCTCCACGGCTTCGAGGACCCGGATGCCCTGTGGCCCGGCTCGGGAAGGGGGTACTGCGATTTTGCCAATCTGGTCTGGCGGGCGGCGGGATACGGTCTGGACGTGTATGTGTACAGCGACATGATCTGCGACGTGCATCCGGAGGATCCCGAGGCCGAAGCCTATTATGATGCGTCCTTCGGAGCCCTGTTCCGCCGCTGTCCCGGGATCCGGGGACTGATCCTGGTGGGGGAGTCCTTCGAGTTTCCGTCCCATGATCCCCATACCTCCGGGATCCGCTGTCAGCTGAGGCCCGCCGGGGAAACCCGCGTCTCTCCCGGATGGTATCCCTGCGAGGATTATCCGCAGATGGTGGACCTAGTCAAAAGAACCGTGAGGCGGTACAGTCCGGAGGCGGATATCGTCTTCTGGACCTACAACTGGGGCTGGGCGGAGAAGGAGGCGCGGCTGTCCCTCATCGAGCACCTCCCCCGGGATATCTCCCTGCTGGTCACCTTCGACATGTGGGAGACCTTCACGGGCGAGAACGGAAAGCCGTACCGGATCGACGACTATTCCATCTCGTTCCCCGGCCCCTCGAGGGTCTTCGTCGACGAGGCGGAAAAGGCGAAGGAGGCCGGGATCCGTCTTTACGCCATGTCCAATACCGGCGGGCGGACCTGGGACAGCGGCGCGGCTCCTTATCTTCCCGTGCCCTTCCAGTGGCAGAAGCGGTACGAGGCCCTGCGGTCGGCCCACGATCGGTACGGGCTCTGCGGCCTGATGGAAAACCACCATTACGGATGGCTCCCGTCCTTTCTGAGCCTGTTTGCGAAGAACGCCTTCACCTCCGGCGGGATCCCGGACGGAGACATGCTTTGGCAGATCGCCCGGAGGGATTACGGCGGAGGCGCGGAGTCTGCGATGGCTGCGTGGGAGCAGTTCAGCCGGGGCATCGCCCGGGTGATCGCCGCCAACGTGGATCAGTACGGACCGTACCGGTGCGGACCGACGTATCCTCTGCTGTTCGGACAGACCGCCGGGGAGCTGGAGATCCCGTCCGTTCCCTGGGCCTGGCACAAGGGAGGCGGCATCTGGAACCCGGTCTATCCGGATCCGGTTTTCCCGGATTACGAGAGCACCCTTCTGCGGTTCGCACGGGTGAGAGAGGTCCGGAGCCGCTTCGGAGAGGGTTTGAGACTGCTGGAGGAGGCGGGCCGGGACGCTCCCCTGAAGGAGGAGATCCGCCGTCAGGCCGCCGTGGCGCGGTTCCTGTACTGCACCTACGTGACCACGGAGCACGTGATCGGATGGACCATGGCTTCCCGGCTTCTTCTTGCGGTTGGAGAGGGAAGTCTTCCGGAGGGATCGGACGCCGTTCTGGAGGCCCTGGGACTTCCGGACGCCTCTCCCGGATCGCTGGCCGGGTACATGAGGCGCACCGCGGAGGAGGAGACCGAAAACGTCCTCGACGCGCTGGAATGCTGGAGAGTTGACAGCAGCATCGGGTTTGAGGCGTCCATGGAATACGCCTTCGACGCCGCCGCCGCCAAATGGAAGAACCGGGAGACGGAGCGGTCCCTGGAGCGGCTGGAGCGGTATCTGACGGAGCACGGCTTCTGAGCGGGAAAAATGAACCGCGCCGGATATGACGGAAAGGAGAAAGAGCGATGAAGCATCGGAAACTGCGCGTGTTGAGTCTGTGCCTTGCCGCGGTTCTGGCGGGAGGCGTTTTCGCGGGCTGTTCGGGAACGGAGGAACCCCGGGAGACCGGGACGGTTCCAGCCGTTCCGACCGGAGAGGAACAGCAGGAGGAGGAGACCGCCGCGCCGGAGACGGAGCTGACGGACGGGCTCGGGACGTATGATTTCGGGGGCAGAGCCTTCACGGTGGTCACCTGCTCCGGATTCTTCTTCTCGCCCTACGACGTGGAGGAGGAGAACGGGGAGGTCCTGAACGACGCGGCTTTTCACCGGAATCTGGCCATGGAGGAGCGGTTCGGGGCGAAGATGGTCTATCAGATGCTGCCGGGCTCCTTTACCGAGGCGTCCGACGCGATCCGGAATTCCGTCACGGCGCAGGACGGCGCGTATTCGCTGGGGATCGTTCATCCCTTCGGCGGGCTGACAGGCCTGATCTCCGGCGCGTACGTACAGGATTTCGGCAACATTCCCCAT
>CACYWX010000448.1 GCA_902778205.1 uncultured Ruminococcus sp.
CTGTTCGGCGACAAGACCGCCGACAAGGCCGCTGAGACCGTTGACCAGGCCATGGACGACAAGGCCGAGGCTCCCCAGACCTTCGACTTCGGCGTGATCGCCCTGATCGCTTCCGCTGTCACGGCCGGCGCCGCTCTCTCCCTCAAGAAGAGAAAATAATCAACTGAACGCGCCCTTCCCTTCTACAGAAAAGGCGCACACGAACAACGGGGACGCAATCCGCCGACTACGGGCTGCGTTCCCGTTCTCTGGTACTTTCGCATGATCAAACGGACATTGTTACGCATCACGGCGGTCATCCTGCTGCTGACCCTCTTCCCCGCCTGCGCCCGGGACGATCCCGCACCCGGGGAGGAAACGGCTCCGGAAACCGCCGACGGAGGACTGACCATGAACCCCTATGCTTACACGGGTCCCGGATTTACCTATGAAGACGGGATCCTCACCGCCGCTCCCGCATCGTCCGACAGCTCGGAGGAACAGTATACCGGCGCGTTTCTGGATACGCAGGAGGAAAACTACTCAGCGGAGATCACCCTGACCCCGGCGGCGGTCTATACCTCTGCCGGACTCCTGTTCGCCGCGTCGGAATCTACTGCCTACGACGGCGTTGAGGGATACGCCTTCATGATCCGGGACAAGCGGGTCTATCTCTACGATCTGACCGGCTCCGCCCTTTCCGGACTCATGCCGCAGGAGCTGGCCTCCAAGTCCGTGGAGCGTCCGAAGAGCGGCTCTCCCATCCGTCTGCGGGTGGAGAAGCGCGGCAGGACCTTCCGGTGCTTCTATCTGGACGATATGGAAGGCGTGGAGCCCTGGCCGGAGTTTGAATTCGTGCTGACGGAGCACAAGGGGTCCGGCGTCGGCGCGGTGGACAGCGGGCACGGGGCGTCCTTCTCCTCCCTGTCCGTCACATCCATCGCCGCGGATGAATCCGGGGACGGCAGAACCTACCGCAATCCCGTTTTCCGGGAACTTCAGGCGGCGGATCCCGGCGTGCTGAAGGTCGACGGAAAATACTACTGCTATTCCACCTCCGCCCCCATCGGGTACTACGTTTACGTGTCGGAGGATCTGGTGAACTGGTCCAATGAGGGACTCTGCATGGGCGAGGCGTGGGGACTCTCCCGCTCCGGCTTCTACTGGGCGCCCGAGGTGGTGCGGAGAGCGGACGGAAAGTTCGTCATGGTCGCCTCCGTGGAGGAGCATCTGGGCTTCGCCGTGGCGGACTCTCCCCTGGGTCCCTTCGTTCCGGAAAAGAGCTGGACCTTCGACAAGACCATCGACGGCCACATCTTCCTGGACGAGGACGGCCGCGGCTATCTCTTCTGCGTCAGCTGGAGGAGCGGCCACGACTACGGCATCTGGGCGTATGAGCTTGAGGACGATCTCGTCACCGTAAAGCCGGAGACCGAGGTGCAGGTGCTCTCTCCCACGGACGCCTGGGAGCAGGTCAGCGGCCGCGTCACGGAGGGGCCCTTCGTGCTGAAGCACAACGGCAAGTATTATCTGACCTACTCCGGCAACGGCTACGACGCGAAGGAATACGCCGTCGGATACGCGGTGTCGGACTCCCCCCTGGGTCCCTACACCAAGTACAAGGCCAACCCGATTCTGTCCTACACCTCGAAGCTCTACGGCCCCGGCCACCACAGCTTCACGGTGTCCCCGGACGGCTCGGAGCTGATCATCGTCTACCACACCCACGCCTCCACCACCGCCGTCCATCCCCGCACCATCTGCATAGACCGGGCGCGGTTCGCTCCCACGGAATCCGGGGTGGACCGGCTGGAAATCTTCGGCCCGACGCACACGGCGCAGGAGTACCCGAAATGAACCTGACCATCAGACACAGGCTGGCCGTCCTCTTTCTGGCCTCCGCTCTTCTCTTCCCCGCCTGTGCGAAGCCGGCCGAGGATGGGGGAGGAGCCGCGGCCGTTCAGACGGAGGATCTGCCGGAAACCGACACGTCCCTCACCACGGTCGTTGAGAACGGAAAAACAGACTACACCCTGATCCGCCCGGAGAACGCAGAACCGGAGGAGCTGGAGGCGGCACAGATCATCTTCAAGGCCTTTCAGGACGTCTACGGCATCCGGATCGCCTTTGAGACGGATTTCGTCAAGCCCGGCGAGGATCCGGAGGAGCCGGCGGATGATCCGGACACGGTCGAGATCACCCTGACGATGACCAGGCAGGAGGCGCAGCTGCTCATCAGGCTCGCGGACAACCTGGGCTGGAAGCTCGCGCAGGCCGCGGGAGGCGTGGGCTGATGCGGGTGGTGCAGATCGGTTTGGATGAGGCGCTGCGGATCCATGAGGCCGGAGACCAGCAGCAATGGGACGATTTCCTGGATAAGTTCAAGCCCAAGAAGACCACGGACGACTGCTACACGCCGGAGAACGTGTACGAGGCCGTCGCCGGCTGGGTGGCCAAGGAGTACGGGCTGAGCCGGGACAGCTTTGTGCGGCCGTTCTTCCCCGGCGAAAGCTACCAGGACAGAGAGTACCCGGAAGGCTGCGTCGTGGTAGATAATCCACCCTTTTCCATCCTGGCAGAAATCATTAAATGGTACGATTCGAAGGGGATCAGGTTCTTCCTCTTCGGGCCGGCGCTGACTATCTTCAGCGCGCGGCATGTGGATATCACCTACATTTGCGTCGGTGCGGACATCATCTACGAGAACGGCGCCCAGGTCTGCACCAGCTTCATCACCAACCTTGACACCTGCAGAGCGCGCACGGCGCCGGATCTGTACAGGTCGATCGAGATCGAGAACGAGAAGAACTCCCAGACGAAAAAGGTGCCGAAGTACGCCTTCCCCGACTGTGTGATCACCGCGGCGATCCTGCAGCGGTGGAGCAAGTACGGGATTTCCTACAAGCTCGAGAAAGCGGACTGCGTCCGGATCAGCGCCCTGGACAGCATGAAAGAGGTCGGGAAATCGATCTATGGCGGTGGGTATTTGCTGTCCGAAAAAGCTGCCCAGGAACGGGCAGAGGCT
>CACYWX010000449.1 GCA_902778205.1 uncultured Ruminococcus sp.
AGCACATCGTCCAGCAGCGTCTCGCCCGCGCGCGGAAGGCGGTCAGAATCAAATGGGAGGCGGAAGAACATGAATAAATCGGACAGACTGGACGAGCTCTTGACGATTGCGATCCGGGAAGTGATCCTCGAGGACTGGGAAGCCATGACTTCCGCTCAGGGGATACAGCCGGTCAGCCGGAAATGCGGCGAAAGGATGGAGCGGATCCTTTCAGGCAGGGCAAAGAGACGCGGCACGTTCGGCAAGATCGGCATCGGGATCCTTGTGGCCCTCACAGCCTTTGCCTTGCTCGGAATGGCGATCCCGCCCGTCCGGGAAGCCATTGTCAGAGTATTCTTTACATGGCAGGACACGGATTACGGCGTCATGAAGCTCGGGGACGGCGACGCGTTCATTCAGGTCGTCGGGAGCCGGGTGTACTGCTATAACACCGAGACCGGACGGATCGGGAGCTATCCCCGCGAGGCGTCCGAAGAACCGGTTTTCCGGGAGATTGCCGTGCCGGATCCCGCTGAAACGCCGGAAGCGATGTTCGCGGACGGGACCGGATTCGCCCTTGTGTACCGGGACCGGCTCCTCCTTCTCGACGGGGCCGGAAACAGCGTCGGGGAGACGGAAAACATCTTGTTCGACCCCGCGGCGACGTACAACAGATTTTCCGTCTGCAAGAACGACGATTCCGTTCTGCTCGGGGTGCTCCGCGTATATGGTCAGGGACTGGAGGCTGCTTACCGGGGCGCGTTCCTGACGTGGGATCCGCAGACGGGCGCGGTGAAGGAAACGGAATGCGCTCCCGCGGAGTTCGTGCATATCGCCGCGGAAAACGGACGGTTCCTGATCCTCGCAAGGCTTTACGATCCGCCGAGCACCCTTCTGGAACTGGAGCTCGATCCCGGATCGGGGGCCCTGACCGAGCGGGGGCGGTTTTATGACAACGGCAGCTATACATGGTACGACGGGAGCATGTACGGATTCCGGGCAGATCCCCTTTCCTTCTATCGGTTTTTCCGGGTGAATGAGGACGGCTCCGAGGAGAAGCTCAAAAACATCCGCCCGGGTTTTCTGGCTGACGCGGTCGGTATGGTACACGATCTGACGGCCACGCCTTTCAGTATGTACACGATCTTTTATGACGACAGGGGACTCGCGGTTGCGGATCCGATACAGCGCATTCTTCTGCTGCTGTCCGTCTCGCCGGCGCCGTCCGGGGATACCCTGCGCGTCCTGTACCCCGTCCACCAGAGCGCCGACTGGGAGGGGTTCCCGCAGGTCGGGAATGTGCAGGCGGCCTTCGCGGATTTTGAGGAGCGGGAAAACGCCCGTATTGCCGCGAAAGGGGTGGACTCCCTGCGGTTTTCGGAGCATCTTCGTCAGACCCTTCTCGCCGGGGACGCAGAGTTCGATGTGGTTCATGCGGACAAATGCGACCGGGGGGACTTGCTCTTCACGATTTTGCAAAACGGCTTTTATCTGCCCCTCGAAGAAGAAAAAGGGATCCTCGGCAACTACGAAAACTTCGCCGACGGCGTGAAGGAGTACATGACCTGGGACGGGCATCTCATCGGAATCCCGTTCCGCTTTGAAACGAGAGGATTCGTCATCACAGAAGCCTATCTCGACGCGGGGCTTCCCGTGCCGGACACCGGCTGGACGCTGGACGATTTCTGGGACATCTGTGAGGAGGCGAAACCGTTTGTCGACAGCCGGACCGCTCTGACCGAAACCGACAGCCTGTATCTCTTCATGGAAGCCCTGATCCAGAGCGGGGGCGAGAAAGGACGCCTGGACGAGGACGCGATCCTCTCCGCCGCCGAAAAACTGCTCCTGTATGATGACGCCGGTCTGTTCCGTCCGTTTGAAGTGAATACCGTGTATCTGTTGGAAAACCGCGTCCGCATCCCCGCCTGTCCGAGGGATTACGCACAGGTCGAGGTGAAAAAGGCTCTCCCCATGCCGCTTATTGACGGAGAACGGATCTGCCCGCTCGAGAGCTTTGTCTGGGCGTACCGGAACGCGGAAAATCCGACGCTCGCCGTCCGGTATCTGGAAATGATCTCCTCGGAGGATTATATTTACAATCTGGAAGGCAGGACCTGTTTCGGGAAGGATCCCGACCGGTATTTCAGGATCATCACGCTCTGGGAGGATGTGGTCGGCACAAACGTAAGGATCAAAGCGGATCTGTCGGAAAAGGATCTTCTCATGATCGGCAAAACCTCCGAGCTCATGACCGATATGAAGCTCGAAATCCTCGACCACGCAGACGCGGAAACGGTGATCCGCCCGCTTCTCGACAGAATGTTCGCCGGAGAACTATCCGCAGAGGATGCGGCGGGGGAGATCATACGGTACGCAAAACGAGAGTATTTTGAGTAAATGCCAGACCGAAAGGAGCTTTTCATGGAGCAGGCAAAACGATTTACCCGCATTCTCTCAAGTATCCTCCCCGTTTTCCTGGCCGTGTCCGCACTTTTCGGATGCCGTTCGCACAGGATCGGGGACGGTCCGCCTCCACTTCATTTCACCGACGGTCTGTTGACAGACGGTCTGTCCGATCTTTTCGGATCCCCGGGAGTGACGGGAGCGGAGGAACAGCCGACGGAAACCCTCGTCCCGGCGGGCATGATGAAGCTCGGAGATCACGATATGTTCATTCAGGCAGTCGGGGATCGGCTGTATTGCCTGAACACGGAGACCGGTCAGCTCGGCAGCTATCCCCGCGAGGCGACAAAAGAACCGGTCTTTCATGAAAACGCCGTTCTCGATCCCCCGGAACCGCCCGAAGCGATGTTTGCGGACGGAAACGGATTCATCCTCGCGTACCGGGACCGGATCCTGCTCCTCGACGAAGACGGAAACGCCGTCGGAAAAACGGCCAACGCGCTGTACGATCCCTCGGCGACATACAACCGGTTTTCCGTGTGCAAAAACGGTGATTTCGTTCTGCTGGGAGCGGTCCATGTCTACGGAACCGGGATGCAGGCCGAATACCGCGGC
>CACYWX010000450.1 GCA_902778205.1 uncultured Ruminococcus sp.
ACTTCACCTGTGTGGACGAGGATCCCACGGTGGCGGTGAAGAAGTGCGCGCCGCTGGCGAAGATGGTCCACCTGAAGGACTTCTACATCCGCAGGGCCGACCGGCTTACGGGCAACGGCGGTCTGTTCCGGTGCGACTCCGGCTGCTGGTTCTCCTCCAACTCCGGCGTGTCCATGCTCCGGGGCTCCATCCTGGCTCAGGGAGATCTGGACATCTGGACCATCCTCACCACCATCCGGGACGCGGGCTTCGACGGATATGTCTCCGTGGAGTTCGAGGGCATGGAGGACGGCAAGATCGGCTCCGAGACCGGCATGGACGCGGCACGGTATATTCTTGCGAACGGCTGACGAGGTAAACCAATGAACGTTCTTTTCATCGTCACCGATCAGCTCCGGTACGACTGCGTGGGAGCCGCGGGGATCCGTCCCGTGAAGACACCCAACATGGACCGGCTGGCGTCCGAGGGACTCTTCTTCGAGAACGCCTATACGCCCCTGCCCGTCTGCGCTCCGTCCCGGCAGGCCATGCTCACCGGGGTCCAGCCGGATTCCATCGGCGCGCTCTTCAATTACAACTTCATAAACACCCGGGGCGCGGATCCCTCCGTTCCCACCTGGGTCTCCGAGCTGAAGGACCGGGGATACCGCTGCGGCTTCGCAGGCCACTGGGACGCCTCCCCGAACGGAAACGAAAACGCCTTCGGATACGAATCCGTCTTTGATTCCGCGGCCTGGTCCCGTGAGATCGGGGAGAAATACGGCTCCATCGACTACCCGAACTCCTGGTTCGGATGCTCCAATCCCGTCGCCTTCGAGGACACGAAGACGTACCGGATCTGCCAGAGCTCCGCAGACTTCATCCGGGAGAGCGCCGGGCAGCCCTGGCACATCTGGGTGGACATCACGGATCCCCATCTGCCCTGCCGTCCCTCCGCTCCCTACGACACCATGTACCGGCCCGAGGACATCGAGCCCTGGCCCGGTTTCGGCGACACCTTCGAGGGCAAACCCTACATCCAGCGGAAGCAGATCGAGAACTGGCATCTGGAGGGGCGCACCTGGGAGGAGTTTTCCCACACCGCGGCGTACTATTACGGCATGATCACCCAGACCGACGCCGCCATCGGACAGGTTCTCAGGACCCTGGAGGAGACCGGGCAGTACGACGACACCCTGATCATCCTCTTAGCGGACCACGGCGACACCTCCGGCGACCACGGCATGATGGACAAGCACTACATCCTCTACGACTCCGTGGTCCACGTGCCCTTCATCGTTCGGGCGCCCGGGCTGGAGCCGAAGCGGATCACCTCCTTCGCCTGCTCCTCCCTGGACGTTGCTCCCACGGTGGAGAAGCTCGTCGGCATGGAGCCCGAAAGCGCCCGCCACGGCCGCTCCGCCACGGACTACGCCGACGGGACCGCCTCCCCGAAGTTCGCCGTCTTCACCTCCAACGGCCAGCAGTTCGGCCTGTTCTGCCAGCGGGGCATCCGGACGGAGAAGTACAAATACATCTGGAACCTGACGGACGTGGACGAGTTCTACGACCTGACCCTGGACCCCGGCGAGAAGGTGAACCGGGCCTCCGATCCCGCATACAAGGAAATCATGAAGGATCTGGGCGAAAAGCTCCTCGGGGAGCTGAAGCGGCGCGGGGATCCCTTCGCCTCCGGCTGGATCGGCTGGCAGTGCGGACGGGGAGAATGAGGCCGGACGGGCGGATTTCCGCCGATCTGTGAATTTTTCCGTTTTTCCCCTTTGATTTTCGTATACTTTACGATTTAACAATATGCGTATGCGGCAGATTCCTGTCGAAAATGCACAGCAAAAACGTCTTGTCATCAGGACGTTTTTCTGCTATAATACCGGTAATGGCAAATATGCTTCCGCATCATGCTTTATCAGGAGGACATCCCATCATGACGGTTCTTTTCAAAAACGGATCCGTATATTCCAATACAGAACGGCGGTTCGTCCGGGCCGACCTGCTGGCGGAAAACGGCGTGATCGTGGACCCGGCGTACACCGGCGAAATCCCCTCGGACGCCGAGGTCGTGGACTGCTCCGGGCGGTACCTGCTCCCGGGACTCGTGGACGTACACACCCACGGCCGCTCCGGATACGACTTCAACAACGTGGACGCGGACGCGGTGACGGCTCTGAGAAAGTCCTATGCCAAAGCCGGCACCACCACCCTTATGGCGACCCTGGCCTCCGCCACGATGGAGTCCCTGGAAAACTCCATCCGCTTCATCGGGGAAAACCGGACCTCCGAGCCCGGGAAGGCCACCCTCGCCGGCGTGCATCTCGAAGGCCGGTACCTCAATCCGAAGCGCCGCGGAGCCCATGCCACCGAGCTGCTCTTCCCTCTTGACGCGGCGGAGATGGAGGGCCTGATCCGCGAAATGCTTCCGCTTCCGATCCACGTGTCCTGCGCGGCGGAGATGGAGGGCGGCGAGACATTCGTGAAGACGGCGGTACGGCTGGGCGCCACCGTGGGCATGGCCCATTCCGACGCCTCCTGGGACGAAGCGCGCCGGGCCGTGGAATGGGGCGTCACCTCCTTCACCCACACCTTCAACGCCATGAAGCCCGTCCATCACCGGGAGCCCGGCAACGCCATCGCCTCCCTCATGACGGACGAAGCCTGGACCGAGCTGATCTGCGACGGGGAGCACGTGCATCCCGCCATGATCGCCCTGGCCTCCCGCGCCAAGCCGAAGGACAAGCTGGTGCTCATCACCGACTCCATGGAGGCCGCCGCCATGCCCGACGGGGAATACGGCATCGCGGGCCTGCCCGTCATCGTGAAGAACGGCCGGGCGGTGAACTCCGACGGAGCCCTGGCCGGAAGCACGCTGGATCTCTTCCGGGGCCTGACGAATTTCATGAAATTCACGGGCCGGAGCCTGGAGGATGCCCTGCCCTGCGCCACCTCCAATCCCGCCGAGATGGTGGGGATCGCCGACTCCTGCGGATCCCTC
>CACYWX010000451.1 GCA_902778205.1 uncultured Ruminococcus sp.
GGATCGGAGGCGGTGGCCTGGATCGAATCGTTGCCGCCGTTGCGCAGGACCAGCCAGTCGTACCGCTCCAGCGGCTCTCCCGCGTGCTCCCCCGCCTGAACGGTCCGCCCGTCGAAGAAGGGAAAGGCGAAATATCCCCCGCCGTCGTACTTCTCCCCGTCGAAGCGGTCTCCCTTCCGTGCGACCAGACGGAAGGACTTCTGCTCCAGCGCCCGGGAGGAGCCGCCGAAGACCCGGACCGCCGCGTCCTGGGACAGAAGCAAATCCCCGTCCGGCCCGAAGTACTCCACGTGGCAGGGCCGCTCCCAGTCCTTTCCGGATTCCCGTGGATGATCCAGGATGCCCTGCGCTCCGTACAGATTCTTCTTCTCCGTCACCAGGGAGAACACGGGGAGCGTGAACCGCCCCGCCTCCGCCCGGATGTAGGTGTTCGTGGCGATGGGGCCGAGGCTGTTTCCATCCTTGTCGAAGGCCGCCGCCCGCACCACTGTCGCCTCCCCCTTCGCCACGTCGATCTGCCCGAGGAAGACCTTCGAGCTCCGGGCGGGCTCACTGCAGTCGGTGGTGTAGGTGATGAAGGAGCCCTTCGGCGCGCCGGACGGCATGGACAGGGTCAACTTCTGCGCGGAGGAATAAAACCCGCTCCCCAGGGAGAACACCGGCTGAAACGGGCCCTCCGCCTCATCCTCCGGCAGATCCGTCTCCGGGGCCCTCTCCTCCGCCTCATCCACGGCGGCCTGCGCCACGGGAGCCGTCTGATCCGCGTCGATGTGGATCGGACCTCCCCCGCGCCGGCATCCGGTCTGTGCCAGCATCAGCGCCGCCAGAACCGCTGTCCAGAATCGTTTTCTCATGCCGAGATCCCTTCCCTTATCCTTCGCCGGTCCTCCGTTCTCCGTGCCTTGATCCGACCGGCCGTTCCGCCGCCATTATACCACGCTCCCCGGAGTCCGTCAAGCCGGATCGGACAGGATCTCCCGCACTCCCCTCCCTTGACAATCCCGATTCCGCGTGGTATAATAGGATTGAATCAAAAAACGCAGAGGAGATGGTATCATGATCCGCACTGTTGTCGTTCCGCTGACTATCATTCCCGGTTTCGCCTACCGGCAGAAGCTCCCGTCCGGCGGCTCCGGCATCGTCGTCCTGCGCCCGGAATCGGCCCAGCCCGGCGTATGCGGCATCAGCAGATCCACGGGCGAGCCTGTCCCCGCGGACAATCTGCCCGCCGGACTGTTTCCGACCGAGGCGTTCCGGGAGGCCGTGGAGCTGACAAAGGGACTTCCCTACGCCCGCCGGGGCGCGGTGAAGCTGATTCTGGGCCAGCCCGCAGAAGCGCCCGAGCCCGACGCAGACAGCGATCCCGCCGAGGAGGAGGCCGCCGACAGCCCGGAATACGCCGCCGTGACCGCCGCCTACACCGACAAAAACGGCCGCCTCTCCCCGGAGCTTCTGAACCGGGATCTGATCCGGTTCGCCAAGCGGAGCAGCGTGGTGCGCTCCATGCTGGCGGCGGGTGAGGGCGTCGAGAAGACAAGGGCCTACATCACGGGGACGAAATTCCGCTCCATCGCCCGCAATCCCTCCCTGGACGACGCCCGGATCCGGGTCATCGCGGGACTGATGGACGAGGCGGTCCCCCGGGGGCTGTTCCGGGAGCTGAACGAAACGCTCCGGTCCATGGCCGCGCGCAGGTGAACCCCGCCTGGCAGAATTCCCCATCATTAAGAAGGCTCCCGTATCTGCGCTTCACAGGTATGGGAGCTTTTTTCTGCCCTCTCCGCGCGGAAGTAAGGCCCGAACCGGTTGAAAGACGGCGGCGGATGTGGTATACTGGCAAAAAACGCATGATTTGAAAAGGAGCCGATCCATGAAAGAGCTGGAAATGATCGCCGCGCTGTCCGACGCCTTCGGACCGTCCGGTTTCGAGGACGACGTGGTCTCCCTTGCACGATCCATGGTACCCGAAGGGCATCGGACGGAGCGTGACAGTCTTCTGAACCTGTATATCCGTCGCCCGGAGGAGGAGGACAAGCCCGTGGTCATGCTGGACGCCCACTCGGACGAGGTGGGGTTCATGGTGCAGGCGGTCCGTCCGGACGGTACCCTGCAGTTCGTTCCCCTGGGAGGCTGGATCCCGTCCAACGTCCCGGCCCATTCCGTCAGGGTCCGGACGCGGGACGGACGCCTTCTGAGAGGAATCACCGGATCGAAGCCGCCCCACTTTCTCTCGGAGGCGGAGAAGAACAGAGCGCCGGATTTCGGGTCCATGTGGATCGACGTGGGCGCGTCCTCCCTCACCGAGGTGCGGGATGTGCTGGGCATCCATCCCGGGGCTCCCGCCGCTCCGGATGTAACGTTTGAATACGACGCTGAGCGAGGCCTCATGATCGGCAAGGCGTTCGACAACCGGCTGGGATGCGCCGCGGTCCTCTCCACCCTCCGGGCCCTTGCGGGGGAGGAGCTTCGGGTGAATCCCGTCGGAGCCATCGCGGCCCAGGAGGAGGTCGGCACAAGAGGCGCGTCCGTGACGGTCCGGAGGGTGAAGCCCCGGCTGGCCATTGTCTTCGAAGGCGCGCCGGCGGACGACCGGGGGACCGAGTCCTGGCTGATCCAGACCGCCGTCGGCAGAGGTCCCATGCTGCGCCACATGGACGCCCGGATGATCACGAATCCGCGGTTTCAGCGGTGGGCGCTGGATCTGGCAAAGGAGATGGGCATTCCCGTGCAGGAGGCGGTCCGGACGGGCGGATCCACCGACGGCGCGCCCATCCATCTCGCGGAGGAAGGGATCCCCTGCATCGTGATCGGGTTACCGGTCCGGTACGCCCACAGCCATTACGGCATCGCAAGCTTCAGGGACTTTGAAAACGGCGTCCGTCTGGCGGCGGAGATCCTCAGGCGGCTGGACGGGGAGACCATCGCGGGCCTCTGATCCGTGCCGGAATGATAAGTGATATTAGGAACGGAAAGCAA
>CACYWX010000452.1 GCA_902778205.1 uncultured Ruminococcus sp.
TGCCCCCGCTGGGCGGCGTGATTTTCCGCAAGCAGCAGAATAATTCATCTGACGGAGGTCAATATGTATAAAAAACAGGAATGCGTCGCCATGCTTCTGGCCGGCGGTCAGGGAAGCCGTCTCTACACCCTGACCGAGAAGACCGCCAAGCCCGCCGTCCGCTTCGGCGGAAAGTACCGCATCATCGACTTTCCCCTGTCCAACTGCGTCAATTCCGGCATCTACACCGTGGGCGTGCTGACCCAGTATCAGCCTCTGCAGCTGAACGAGTATATCGGAAACGGCCAGCCCTGGGACCTTGACCGCGGACAGAGCGGCGTCATGGTGCTCCCTCCCTATCAGGCCAAGTCCGGCGCGGACTGGTACAAGGGCACGGCCAACGCCATCTACCAGAACTTCAACTTCATCGACCGCTATGATCCGGACTACGTGCTGATCCTCTCCGGCGACCACATCTACAAGATGGACTATGAGAAGATGCTGAAGGCCCACAAGGAGACCGGCGCGGACTGCACCATCGCCGTGCTGGAGGTCCCGCTGGAGGAGGCCAGCCGCTTCGGCATCATGAACACGGACGAGAACCTCCGCATCACCGAGTTCGAGGAGAAGCCCAAGCATCCGAAGAGCACCAAGGCCTCCATGGGCATCTATATCTTCAACACCGGCGTGCTCCGGGACTATCTGGAGGCCGATGAGGCGGATCCCGACTCCTCCAAGGACTTCGGCAAGAACATCATCCCGAAGATGCTCTCCGACGGACGGCTCATGTACGCCTATCCCTTCCGCGGCTACTGGAAGGACGTGGGAACCATCCAGTCCCTGTGGGAAGCCAACATGGACCTGGTGGGCGAGCAGCCCGTGTTCGACCTGAGAGACCGCGACTGGCGCATCTTCTCCCGCAACACCTCCGAGGCTCCCCATTTTGTGGGCGAGTACGCCAAGATCTCCAACTCCCTTATCACCGAGGGCTGCGTCATCGAGGGCATCGTGGAGAATTCCGTGCTGGCCAGCGGCGTGAAGGTCTGCCGGGGCGCCTATGTGAAGGACTCCGTCATCATGTCGAACGTCACCGTGGGCGAGGGCTCCACCGTGAACTACTCCATGATCGACGAGAACACCGCGGTGGGAGCCGGCTCCGTGATCGGACGCGCCAAATCCAGCGGCGGCGGGATCACCGTCATCGGCTCCGATCTGGCCGTGAAGCCCGGTACGGACGTGCCCGCCGGGGAAATGGTGGACGCGGAATGGCTGAAGGCCAACCACAAGGACTGACAGAAAGGACGGGACTCAATCAATGTCTGCATACGGAATCATTTTCGCCAACATTCACGACAACAATATCCCCGAGCTGACCCGGCTCCGCACCATCGCGTCCGTCCCCTTCGCCTGCCGGTACCGCTTCATCGACTTCACCCTGTCCAACATGGTGAACTCCAATATCTACAACATCAGCGTCATCACCAGCTACAACTACCAGTCCCTCATGGACCACATCGGCTCCGGCAAGGACTGGGATCTGGCCCGCCGCTCCGGAGGCATCAAGGTCCTGCCGCCCAACATCACGGCCTACGCCAGCCCCTACGACAACAAGCGAAACACCCGCCTGGACTCCCTCAAGAGCGTGCTGGCGTCCATCTCCCGGATTAAGGACGACTACGTGGTGCTCTCCGACTGCGACGTGATCTGCAACGTGGACTTCAACGACATGATCCGCTACCATCAGGAGACCGGCGCCAATATGACCATCGCCGTGAAGCGCGTGCAGCTGAACCGCTCCAACTGCGCCACCAGCGTGGTCTTCAACTCCGACGAGGACGGCCGCATCAAGGAGGTCATCGCCTATCCCTCCGATTACGAGGGACAGGCCGACATCTCCCTGAACATGATCGTCATGAAGACCTCCGACCTGCAGCAGATGGTCGTCGAGGCCCAGACACGCGGCTACTCCAGCCTGACCCGGGATGTCATCGCGCGCTGCCTCGGCTACAAGGACTTCCGCGTCTACCGCTACGATGGGTATTTCGCCGCCGTCACCTCCTTCGCGGACTACTATCAGCACTCCATGGAGCTGATCTCCGATCCCACCGTGCGCGACTCCCTCTTCGGGGTGAAGAACCGCCCGGTGTACACCAAGGTCCGCAACTCCGCGCCCACCTACTACGCCGTGGGCTCCTCCGTCAAGAACTCCATGATCGCCGACGGCTGCTTCATCGAGGGCACTGTGGAGAATTCCATCATCTTCCGCGGCGCCAAGATCGGCCGGAACGCCACGGTGAAGAACTCCGTCATCATGCAGGACACCATCGTGGGGGACGGAGCCTTCCTCAACTGCGTCATCACCGACAAGAACGCCGTGGTCCGCGACCAGAGAATGCTCTGCGGCGCCGAAACCCAGCCCTTCTACGTCTCCAAGGGCAAAATGATCTGATCCGGGGAGGACTGACTGATGAAAATTCTCTTCGCCGCCTCCGAAGCGCTGCCCTTCGCCTCCACCGGCGGACTGGCCGACGTGGCCGGATCCCTGCCCAAGGCTCTGAAGGCCGAGATGGGGCCGGACAGCGACGTGCGCGTGGTGATCCCCCTGTACGCTCCCGTCCGGGACAAGTTCGCCAATGAGCTGGAGCTGGTCTGCGAGATGAACGTGCGGCTGTCCTGGCGGAACCAGTACTGCGGCATCTGGAAGACCGTCCGGGACGGGGTGACCTTCTACTTTATCGACAATCTCTACTACTTTGACCGCGGCACCCTCTACGGCTGCTACGACGACGGGGAGCGGTTCGCCTTCTTCTCCAAGTGCGTGATGGAGCTCATGAGCGCGGTGCGGTTCTATCCGGACGTGCTCCACGCCAACGACTGGCAGACCGCTCTGACGGTGATCTACCTGAAGCGGAAATACGCTCATCTGGACGAGTACCGGGGCATCCGGGCCGTCTTCACCATCCACAACATCGACTACCAGGGTCAGTTCGAC
>CACYWX010000453.1 GCA_902778205.1 uncultured Ruminococcus sp.
GATCATCTTCACCTCAAAGGTGAACTCCATGCCGCTGCCCTCCCCGGAATCCGCGTAGGTCCAGCTCATCATGCCGGAGACGGTGACATCCGCCCAATCATCTCCCTCCGCGGTCACGGAGGAGATGCAGGGGGACTCGAAGTTCTCCCGGCGGATACCCTGCTTCTCCCGCGCGTACCGGAACCAGCGGGCCTTTTCCTGCCAGTACCGTGCGTTTTCTCCGAGAGCGCCGTAGGTGGTGTCCTCTCCGTCCATCACCGCGGGCCAGTCGGGATCGTACTCCGCCATGGGACCGGCGGTGTAGGGCGTGAAGCCGTCCTCCTCGTTCAGATACGCGCTTCTGAGCCAAGCCTGCACGAAGGCTTCGGCCGCTTCATCCGGTTCCATGCCGGCGGAGGGCAGGACCGGCGCGGGCTCCGACAGGGGAACGCTTTCCTCCGGGATCGTTTCCCCGCCTCCCCCGACGGGACGGATGGAGCAGGACGCCAGGCAGAATGCCAGAAGAAACGCCGTCACCGCGGCACGGAACCATGCGGATTTTCTCATTGCCAGATCCCCCTGTTACTGCTTACATCAATATATTTGACGAAAATAGCGAAAGAAAAGTTCCCTGAAAAAGCGGATTTGTCAGGGAACTTTTTCATTTATTCCTTGCTTTTCCGGTTTTCCTCCTCTTCCGCGGGGACCTCGTTCCGGTTCACGGCGTGTTTGAGGATGGACACGCAGGAGACGAAGGCGCATCCGATGCCCACGACGGGCTGGCTCAGGGCGAACTCCAGAATCAGCGAGGCCGGGATGAACAGACCGAAGACCACCATGCTCCGGCGGCTGTGGGGATCGATCTTCACGGCCACGGAGAAAAAGATGTAGAGCGCGGCCAGTACCAGTCCCACCGGCGTGATCCAGAGAAGCGCGATCATCTCCCCGAAGATCGTCGCGATGCACTTGCCGCCCCGGAATCCGTGCAGGATCGAAAAGGCGTGTCCCAGCACCGGACCCATCATCACGAGAGCGAAGAGCCCCCGTCCCTCCGGGAGCCATTTCACCGCGGCGAACACCGGCAGAAAGCCCTTGGCCATGTCGCAGAAGAGACAGCACAGCCCCATCTGCCAGCCGCACAGGACGAACACGTTGGCCGCCCCGGGATTGCCGTCCGCGCTCTCCTTCGTGATGTCGATGTGACGGAAGATCAGGGGCACCGCCCGGCAGAAGTGGACGCTCCCCAGAAGATAGCCCCCGGCGAAGAAGAGGAACCAGAGTCCCCATTCAGCGGCAGTGTGTCCGAACATAATCCATCACCCGATCGGCCGCGTCCGCGTGGGTATTGGCCCGCTGGGCACGGCGCATCGCTTCCCTTTCCTCCCGGTCCGACGCCAGCTCCACCGCCGCCCGGGCCGCGCCGTCGAGGGTCTTTTCCCGGCGGGACATGGAGCGGGCGGCGAAAAAGGCGGCGTTCTTCGTCTCGCATCCCGGGATCGCCATAGTGTGAACAAGAGGCGTTCCTGCTACGGCGGCCTCGGTGCTGGAGAGTCCTCCGGCCTTGGAGACCGTCACGTCGGCGGCCTTCATCCAGAGAGGGATGTCCCGGGTGAAGCCCACCGCCGTCAGGGCCGGGAAATCACGCCATCGGTCCTCCAGCTCCGCTCTCAGCCTCTCGTTCCGGCCGGTCATCACCGCGATCCGGTCCCCGTCCTCCAGCCGCCATGCCAGAGCCGCGCAGAGCCTTCCCATGTCGCCGCCGCCCACGCCGCCGGACATGAGCAGATAGAGCCGTCCTTCTGTGCCGATGCCCAGCCGCTCCCGGGCCTCCTCCTGTGAGATTTCCTCCCCGAAGCGGGCGCTGACCGGGATCCCCGCGGGCACAAGGCGGTCCGGATCCAGGCCCTTTTTCACGCCCTCTTCGGCCAGATCGGCATGGGGGATGAACACCGCCTCCATGTCGGGCTCCGCGAAGAAGGGGATGAAGGTGTAGTCGGTCAGGACCCCGTAGGAGGGGACCGCGCAGAATCCGCCCCGACGGGCCGCGCACATGCCCTCCAGCCCGTAGAGATGGGTGGAGATTACGGCGTCAAAGCCCCCCTCCTCCACATACCGGCCCAGCGACTCGGCGTACAGGGCGTTGGCGGCGTAGATGGGGGAGGGCAGGCGGGACCGTTCATAGAGATCCCCGATGCGGTAGACGGCGCCGAACAGCCGCGGAATCCGCCGGATCATGCCGTTGTAGGCCTCCGCCACGATCCGCCGGGCGCGCTCGCCGCCGAAGGACACGGGATCCCTCAGCTCGGTTTCGATATGCATCCGCTCCCCGGCCTCGGCCAGCGCTCTTGCCGCGCTGTTGTGGCCATCGCCGGTGGAGCAGCTCAGAATCAGGATTCGCACGATGGAAACACCTCGTGAATTAACAAAGAAGAGAGTACGGAGTTTTCTGCCCTTACAGGCTGTCCCGGTATTCGTCGACGATCCGGGGCAGGTCGGAGAACCGGTCCACCTTCACGAAGTCGATATCGGAGAGGTACACGCACTCGTCGTTGCCGCCCTTGCCGTAGTCGTCTCCGAAATAGGTCACCTGGGACCGGTCATAGCCCTCGTCCTCGCAGAAGCGGGTCAGGGCGTAATACTTGTTGTAGGGCTTCGGAGCCATGTCGAAGGAGGAGGAGCCGCCCACAAAGACCGTATACTCCGGGAAGGCCTCCGCCACGTCCGCGTACACCGCCCGCCGCTTGGCCCGGGTGGGATCGAAGAGCAGCTTGTCGGCAATGGGTGCCTTGGTGCCCAGCAGCGGGAAGGTCACGCAGCCGGAGGGATGGAACTCCACGCTCTCGCCGCGGAACTCGGTGAAGCCGGTCTTCTCCCGCAGATCGGCGATCCGCCGGGACACGGAATCCCGGTCGCAGGGCAGGGAGAGGTCCCGCAGAAACTCCAGATCCCCCCTGTCCTCCCGGTACGCCGCGTACTGGAGTCC
>CACYWX010000454.1 GCA_902778205.1 uncultured Ruminococcus sp.
GTTGTAGCGAATGTAGTCCAGATGGACCCCGTCGGGATCATACCGGCGGAGCAGATCCGTCAGAAGGGAGCGCATATAGTCGGTATACGCCACGTCCGTGATGCTGACAATGTCCTCCCTCGGCCCCTTCGTGAGATGCACCAGAGCCGAGGCGGGATGCTCCTTCACATACCGCGCGTCGGAGGCGGAGGTAAACCAGGTGTGGAGGCGCATTCCACGGGCATGAGCGGCGTCCAGGGCTTCCCTCAGCAGGTCGCGGTCCGGATCCATGGGAGGCGACAGAGGGGACAGAAACGCCGTGGTCCCGGAGAGTCCCTTCGTCAGGAAGAAGACGTCGGTCACGCCGCCCCCTGCGCATGCGTCGAACACGGGCTCCGCGCCTCTCTTCCGAATGCTCTCCGGCCACATCCAGACGCCAAGCATTTTCGTTTCCATATATATATTCCTTTCTTCTCAGCCGTCCGAGGCGTTCACTCCGTCCGGATCCCGAAAAACCGGTTGTCCTCCAGCGCCGCGGGAATCTCTCCGTCCGCGTACTCCAGCATGGACGTCGGGACCGCTCCGATCCTGCCAAGGAAGGCGCCCCGGTACTGGATGAAGACGTTATCACGGAATTCCGGAAGCCATCCGCTCTCCGACGCCGCAATGTGCAGCATCATATGGCGGGACCGGTCGAACACGTTGTTCTCGATCACGAAGGGACCCGTCCGGCGGTTTTCGTGGTCCCAGGCCTTGATATGGGCGGGCGTCTGTCTGTCCGGCCTCTGAACGCCCCATCCGTACCCGGCGTTCCGCATGACGCAGTCCGAGATCCGGATGTTCCCCATCCGACGGTCCGCGTCCGCCCGGTCTGCTTTCCCGAGGAAATACTCCACGGAATAGGAGCAGTCCTCGATCAGATTGTCCCGGAACAGGACGCCGTCCATGAGAATGTCCCCGTCCCCGCCGGAGGAGAACTGGAAGGTGAGCCCCGCGTCGTAGCACTGGAACACATGGCACCGCTCCACGGAATACCCCCGGCACCCGCCGTAGATCTCCACGCCGTTGCCGAAGCGGACCGGGATTCCGTTCCGGACATACTGGAGTCCGCCGCCGATCCAGCCGATCACGCAGTTCGTCACCCGCAGCCCGTCCACCGTTCCGGCGGCGATCCCGTGGGCTCCATAGTACATCACGCGGAGATTGTCCACAGAGACGCCTCCGCCCTGTACCGAAATTCCATGGACCCGGGGCAGGAATTCGATCTCCCGGAACCGCTCCGCCGGACTGCCGGATTCGGACCGGAGGTACAGCCAGCCGCCCTCTTCATTTCGGATCCCGTTCCCGCCGAGATCGTGCCAGAAGCACAGATCCCCCGTCAGATCGAAGGCTCCCCGGAACGGTTCGCCCGTCACGTTGTCCCGCGGGACCTCCCCGTCCGTGCGGACCGTGACCTTGCGTCCATGGCTTTCTCCTCCGTTGAAGACCATACCGCCGCAGTCGTCCTTCAGCCGTTCGCTGTACCGCCAGACACGGGGACAGACTTCGGTCCAGAAGCCGTCCTTCGCTCCGTCGTAGGGAGAGCCGTACAGCCTGGGCTTCTCCCCGGTCCCGTATGCTCCGTAGGTCACGCCCGCCTGCGCTGTCAGGGATCCCCGCCAGAGGTCCCCGCGCCGGAACAGCACGGATGAGCCGGGAGCAAGCCGGACGTGGTTCAGGGCGTCCAGAGTCCTCCAGGCGGTATCGGGAGACGTCCCGTCACGGGAATCGTCCCCGTCGGAGCGGATATAGTAAACGGGACCGGATCGGACAGGATCCTCCGCCTCGTATATGGTCCGCTTCATCGTGTCGGCGCGGCGGTCCGTTTCAGCCGCGTCTTCCGGGATCAGGGTACGGATGGTCATGGCGCGTCTCCCTTCGTCTTTCCATATACAGTCCTCTCCGGCACCTGGTCCGGAGCATTTTCGGTCCGCTTCATTTTATCACAGGTCCGGTCCCTCTGTCAATCGCCGGTATCGGGATTTTTTTGTTTCATTTATTTTTCTTTCGGCCCCCTGTTGCTTTTTCGATTTGTGCGTGTTATAATAGTTCATGTGAGCATTCGGTCCTCTTCATAGGCAACATGACATATTTTTGTCGGGAAAACACGAAAAAATAGTTTTTATTTGTCCGTGAAGCCGGCCGATTCGGAATCCACTTCAGAGAAAGGAACCGGACCATGAAAAAAGTGTTTCTCTGCGCCATCCTGTCGGCACTGATGCTGCTGACCCTCGCCGTTTCCGTCTCCGCTCTGGGCGAAGAAATGACCGTCGCGTACGGCACGCCCAAGATCGACGGAACCATCGACGACGTATGGGCGACCGCGGACAGACAGCAGCTCGGCTACTGCAAGGCGGGCGACAAGAAGGTCAACGCCTCCACCCTGCCCGAGGACTGCACCGTCTACGCGTCCATGCTGTATGACGACACCTCGCTCTACTTCCTGTTTGAAATCACCGACAACGAGTTCGCCTTCGACTCCACCGTCGGCGACTGGAAGAACGACTCCATCTATCTTTATGTGGACGAAATCGGGGACGGGGACGCCACCTGGACCGATCAGCAGGCTCAGATCGCACTGATTCCGGAGGACGGCTTCGAAATGATCCCCCGCAAGGGCGCGACTCCCGCGGATTACGATTTTGCCTACTCCTTCCCCACCGCCACCACCTGCGTCATCGAGTTCAAGTACACGGTCCGCGTCCTGGCCATGAAGCAGGGCACGGAATTCACCGTGGACTTCCAGTACAACGACAGCGTGGCAGGCGCGGCCCGTGACTACTGCCTCGGCTGGTCCGACGAAAGCGACGACGCCTCCAACAACTCCAACTGCTGGGGCTTCGCCACTCTGGGAGCAAAGGGTGAATCCGCCGCCGCTCCCGCCGCCGCAGATGCCGCTCCCGGCAACTGGCTGAGCAAGGATTTCACCGCCTCCTTCG
>CACYWX010000455.1 GCA_902778205.1 uncultured Ruminococcus sp.
AAAGTTGAGCAGAAAGGCGCTTGCCGGGTTGATTCTGATCGTTGTCGGCACTTTGGCGATGGCAATCTGGGCATAGGAAACAAATAACGGCAAATTCCAATTTATCGTAACGACGGAAGAAACACAACAACTCGTTATCTACAGAGGCAACACAACATGGAAATGAAAATCAGACTGGAACCGGTCAATGAAACAAATCGTGAGGCGGTGCTTGCGCTCACCGTGCGCGAAGATCAGCCCTTCGTCGCCCCGAACGACGTCTCTCTGCGGGAAGCGGACGAGGCCAACGCAAAGCAGCCCGGCATGGCACGGCCCTTTGCCATCTATGCGGATGAAAAGCTTGTGGGCTTCTGTATGTTCGCTTTCGATCCCGAAGAAGAGGACGAGGACGACCGCTTCTGGCTCTGGCGCTTCATGATCGACCAAAGCGAACAGGGCAAGGGCTACGGCCAGGCCGCCTTGCAGGAAATCATCAAGTATTTCAAAGAAAACGGCGCAGAGCGGCTCTTTTTGTCCACCGAGCCGGAGAACGAACTGGGCCTGCACGTCTATCACAAGTTCGGCTTCCGGGAGACCGGCATCATCGACGGCGGCGAAGCCGTGCTGATGCGGATGCTCAAAGGTCCAAACCGGATCATCAAGAATGTCTACGGCGTCGATGTGGACAAGGCCATGCGCATCAAGGGCAAGAAGGGCTACGGCGTCAGTATTGCCGTCCATGGCGGAGACGGTGATTTTCTCACCTACTGCGCCGGCAGCGGACGATACGGCGAGGACTTCCCGGTGAACCCGGATATGCTGTTCCAGGCGGGTTCCGTGTCGAAGCCCATGTTCGCTCTGACGCTGCTCCGCTATGTGGACAAGGGCCTCATCGACCTTGATGCGGACATCTCGGGCGTGGTGCCGGAATTTGTCAGGAAAGGCCCGCTGACCTTCCCCGCGCTGCTCTCCCACACGGCGGGCTACAACCTGCACGGCTTCCCTGGCTACCGGGCGGATCATGAGCCGCTCTCGCTGGAGGACGTGCTGAACGGTAAAGGCGTCACGCCGAAACTCAGAAGAATCCGTCCTTACGGCAAACAGCATATATACTCCGGCGGCGGGATCACTTTGGCCGAGCTTGCGTTTACGCGCATCACGGGGATCACGCTCCGCGAGGCTTTCCAAAAGGAGGTCGCCGAGCCCCTGGGCCTGAAGCGCACCGGCTTTTTCCAGCCGCTGGACGAAGAGCTCGTTGCCAACGCCGCGTTCGGTTTCAGGCTGGCGCAGAAGGAGGATCCCGCCCACGGGTATCACTATTATCCCGAGCACGCCGCGGCAGGGCTCTGGACGACGCCCACGGAGCTTGTCAAGATCGGTCTTGCCCTTTCCGAGAGCTATCGTAAAGGCGGACTCCTCAAAAAGAAGACCGCGCGGCGCATGATGACGCCCGTCATGGACGATTACGGTCTCTGCCTCGACGTCTGGGAGTCGAAAGCGCGCAAAGACAGCGTCGCCGGTCACAGCGGGGAGAACTGGGGTTTTCTGACCAGTTGGGTATTTTCCCGCAAAAAAGATATCTGCGTCGCCGTGATGTACAACAACGTCACGGAAGCGGCCGATGAAGCGCTGGAGGACATCGCCTGCGAGATATACAAAAACGCGAAAGACTGAACCGGGCGGTAGGCGGGTGACGGTCGGGGAGTTCGTCCGCAAAGGAAGTGGACGGCGGATTCCGGCCTCTTGAGGAAGGGATTGACCCTCGCGGTGCGGATCGAATTGTCACTTTGTCTGTGAGATCCTGTCCGTCAACCGAAGATGCACCTCGCTCTTCTGCCAGATCCGCATCCCGTACCCCGCCATAAACTCCGCCAGCCATTCCTTGGGGACAAGGCTTCTGCCCTGCACGGTGATTGAGCGGAGTTTTCCTTTTCGGATCCACTGCAGGGCATACCATGCCCGACCGTCAAGCCGGTGTACCCGGTCAGCTTCTGTACGTCTGCGGGAGTGAACGCGTCGGGTTCCTTCGCCCAGATCAGCAGGAAGTCAGATTTCCTGATCTGCGGATCGGGGTCCTTCCGTTGAGACTTTACGGCGGCGGAGGAGAATACGGGCGGCAGAATGATTTTGTCGGCGCGTTCCGCGTAGGTGAGGACATCTTCCTCCCGCACGAGATACCGATGCGTCTTCCTGTCGGTGATCTCGCACGGGATGATTTGATGCTCCAGAAGATATGCGCATTTGCGTTTGCTGATATGCAGGAGCTTGCGCGTCTGCTCCGCGCTGAGGATTTTCTCACTGCTCATGGCGATCTTTCTCGAACCGGTCCTGCCATGCGGGTTTGTCGTCGGTGTGCGCGGCGAGGTAGTCGATCAGATCGGACTTGCTGATGAGGAATCCGCCGCGGTACGGATAGGCCGGAAGCGCGCCGGAATGGATCAGCGCATAGACGGTGTTCTTGCTCTGGTGCGTCCAGCGCGCCGCCTGAATCGGTGTGAGGACTTCGGGGCAGTCGCGGAGCAGACGGCGGAGGCCGTTTGTCTTTTGTTCGGTGTTCATGAGGATTCTCCTTCGGTTTGTTTTGCCGAACCGCGCAGGGACACACCGAAGGATTTTAGTTATCCGGATTTGTTGTTATCCGTTTGCAGGATCAATTGTCACCGCCGAGCGCTCTGCCGATCGTCGCGGCGGATTCCAGTTTGCTGGTGCTGTCGATATGCGAATAGATATTTGCGGTCGTGGACATCACTTATCCGCACATGTTTTTGTCGGTTTACCCCTGTATTCCTCCGCGGCGTGCTTATCGAGAAGCTTGTAGTAGATGTGAATCTCGCGGGGTTCCTTGCTGTACTTTCCCGGACACTTATCCACGGTGACGAATTCAATGAGCTCCATGCACATCTCCCGCGTCAGTTCCGTAGGATCGCCGTAGGCTTTCAGGCGGCGGATGAATTCCTCC
>CACYWX010000456.1 GCA_902778205.1 uncultured Ruminococcus sp.
CGCCCGTCATCGTCCTCGACGAAGCGACGGCCTCGGTGGACGCGGACAACGAAGCCCTGATCGAGGAGGCCCTCAGCGAGCTGTGCAGGGACAAAACGGTGCTGGTGATCGCCCACCGCCTGAACACCATCCGCGGCGCAGATCGGATCCTCGTGCTGGACCGGGGCCGGATCGCCGAAGCGGGGACGCACGAAGAACTCACAGCACGGAACGGACTGTACTGCCGCATGATCGAGGCGCAGGAGCGCATGGGCGGCGGGTGGAATCCGGAGAAGGAGGCAGGCGTATGAGCAAAAACCTGTGCCGGATGATCGGTCTGATTCTGATGCTGGTCAGCGTATTCTTCC
Source organism: uncultured Ruminococcus sp. (assembly GCA_902778205.1). Classification (GTDB taxonomy): domain Bacteria; phylum Bacillota; class Clostridia; order Oscillospirales; family CAG-272; genus UMGS1696. The sequence continues at coordinate 348 of CACYWX010000456.1, forward strand.
TCCTCGGCGGACTGTACCTCGGGGGGATTCCCGCTCTCCCGGAGGCCGCCGCGCCGGTTTCGCTGACCGCGGGGGTGATCCTGCTGGTTGTCGGGGTGGTGTTCTACCGGGTGCTCAGGAGCGACTGAAAAGGCGATCCGGACAAGAGTTGAGCCTTTGGCGGAAGAACGGAAGGCGGAATAAGCATACGATTCTTCTGAAAGAGAACCCCCGGAGAGGCGAAACTTTCCGGGGGATTTGTTATGAGTTTCAGCTGAAAACGATTTCGCGGGCACAATTTCTTCCCCTGTCGTGACAGGTGCCTGCCATGACAGGTATGAAATTCAGAATCTGAAATCCCTTTTGCCGAGGTGAATGTTCTCGATGTATTCGGCGGCTTTTGCGCGGACCTTTTCGTTGGGAATCCGTCCGAGCTCCTCCGCAATGAGTTTTTCGCCGACCGCTTTGGTTTCGGGGGACGCATAGTCCTCGAGGAACTCCTTGAGCGTCATCAGCGCGTTCGGGTGGCAGCAGTTCTGGATCTGGCCGGTCTTGCAGAGCGACATGAACCTGTCCCCCGTTCTGCCCTCGCGGTAGCAGGCGGTACAGAAGGACGGGATATATCCGAGGTCCATGAGCCACTTCACCACCTCATCCAGAGAACGCTGGTCGGATACGTCGAACTGCTCCGTGTCGTGGGGACGCTCGTCCGCCGCATATCCTGCATATCCGCCGACGGAGGTTCTCGAACCGCCGGAAATCTGGGAGACGCCGAGTCCGAGGACCTTATTCCGGCAGGCTTCGCTCTCTCTTGTCGAAATGATCAGCCCCGTATACGGCACGGAGATGCGGATGGCGGCGACAATCTTTGCGAAAATTTCATCGTTGATGCCGTTGTCGAATACGGTGGGATCGATGTCGTCGGCCCGTTTGATCCGCGGGACGGAGATTGTGTGAGGGCCTACGCCGTGCACCGCTTCCAGATGCTCCGCGTGCATCAGAAGACCCGCGAACTCGTAGCGGTACAGCTCGAGGCCGAACAGCACGCCGAGTCCCACGTCGTCGATTCCGCCCTCCATCGCCCTGTCCATCGCCTCGGTGTGATAGGCATAGTTGTGCTTGGGTCCCGCCGGATGGAGCTTTTCGTAGCTTTCCTTATGGTAGGTCTCCTGAAACAGAATGTATGTGCCGATCCCCGTGTCGTGGAGCTTCCGGTAATTCTCGACCGTGGTGGCGGCGATATTCACGTTCACGCGGCGGATGGCGCCGTTTTTGTGCTTGATGGAATAGATCGTGCGGATACATTCGAGGATGTACTCGATGGGGTTGTTCACGGGATCCTCGCCGGATTCGATGGCAAGTCTCTTGTGGCCCATATCCTGCAGCGCGATGACCTCCTGCCTGACCTCCTCCTGCGTCAGCTTCTTTCTCGGAATGGACCGGTTCTGGTAGTGATAGGGACAGTACACGCATTTGTTTACGCAGTAATTCGAGAGATAGAGCGGCGCGAACATGACGATCCGGTTTCCGTAAAACGCCTCCTTGATCTCCCGGGCGACAGCGTACATTTTCTCCGTCACTCCAGGATCCTCGCAGGCAAGCAGGACGCTCGCGTCCCTGTGGGAGAGGCCGGAACATTCGATTCCCCGTGCGGTCTTTTTCGGTCTTGCGGCTTCAAGGATTTGATCGATGTACGCGAGGTCTCCCTTGTGTTCGTCGGCGTATTTCAGGGTTTCGAGGATCTCCTCGTGGTTGATGAATTCTTCGGCTTTCAGGGACGTTCTGTCGTATTTTGCCATGTTTCCCTCCTGCGGATCGGAATAGTATCCGACAAAAAAACTCCCGACCGTAAAAAGGCAGGAGGATCGTGAGAGCGCAGAATGCCCTTATTTGCAGAAATTCCAACCCTTTTCCGTCAGCGCTTCTTCCGGATCAGTTTTTGATGTGCTCTTCGCGTTCGCCGTCGGATGGATCCTTCGGTTCACGCACCCCAGAATTATAGCATATCCGAATGGGTTTGTCAAGCCGGGCTTGCCGCTGCATAGTGGCGCTGAACGTCTTGCTTTCCATGTTTTTTCTCCTGCAGTCCTTGCAAAAGGAAGTCCTTTGGAGTATAATGGTAAGCAAAGGCTAACCGTCGCTCCCTCCCATCCTTCTGTGAACGGATGGATCGACGGCTTTGCGGGGAGCTGCAGGTAAGGAAAGAACCCTCGAAGAGAATATACAGCCGGCCTTGACGGCGCGCTGAGAGGAAACCGATACGGGGAAGGAGACAGAATATGTCCAGAAAAGATTCGGAAAATCAGAAAAAATCCATGAGCGTCATGTTCCGCGGCAGGGAGATCTTCAAGCCGCTGAATACGGGACGGATCGACGACCGCGTCGCCTGCGTGCGGGAATGGGTCGCCAACATCTTCTTTTACACGAAAAACGGCGCGACGATCATGATCGACGCCGGATACAACTACGAACGGCTCTCCGAAAAGATGCGGTGGCTGGACATCGATCCCGCCTCCATCCGGCATATTCTGATCACGCATCAGGACACCGACCATGTGGGCGCGCTGGAGAGAGACAGTGAGCTTTTGTTCCGAGACGCGGTGA
>CACYWX010000457.1 GCA_902778205.1 uncultured Ruminococcus sp.
GATCCCGCAGAGCTCGCACAGGGGCGTGCGGATCACTTCGCTTCCTCCTCGACCTTGGCGACCAGATCGCCTACGGTCTTTCCGGCGTTGGCGGCTTCCACGGTCACGCCGAATTCGTCCTCGATGTCCATGAGGATCTCCACGATGGTCAGGGAGTCGATGCCCAGATCGGTGTATTCGGTCTCGGGGGTGATGTTCTCGGCGTCCTCGCCGGACTTGTCGGCAATGATGTCTCTGATTTTCTCGAAGGTGGTCATGTTCTTGCTCCTTTTCGGTGTTTTTAATGATATATGAATGGATTAACCGGCTGTGTTTACCATCTTACCACGGCGCCCGCGGAGGACAGTCCCCCGCCGAAGGCCACCATGGCCACGAGATCGCCCCGTCTGATCCTTCCGGACCGGTTGGCCTCGTCCAGGGCGGTGGGAACGCTGGCGGCGGCGGTGTTGCCGTAGTTCTGGATGGTGACGATGAACTTCTCCGCGGGAAGGTTCAGCTTCTTCGCGGCGAAATCGATGATGCGGGTGTTGGCCTGATGCGGGACGATGAAGTCCAGCTCCTCCGGCGTCTTCCCGATTTTCGAGGCCATGGAGCGGATGTGTCCCACCATGGCGTTGACGGCGAACTTGAAGGTCTCCTGACCCGCCATGAAGATCACCGGAGGACGCTCGCCCTCGGGGATCTGGCGGAAGGGGGACTGCCCCTGATAGGCCGGGATGTGGATCACGTCGGACCCGCCGGCGGTGTGAAGCTCGCTGACCAGATAGCAGTCGTCCTCCGATTCGCCCAGGACCGCGGCCCCGGCTCCGTCGCCGAAGATGACGCAGGTGGACCGGTCCGTCCAGTCCAGAAGCTTGGAGATCCGTTCCGCGCCGATGACCAGGACCTTCTTCACGGTCCCACGGGCGAAGAAGCCAGCCGCCGTGTCCAGCGCGAAGAGAAAGCCGGAGCAGGCGGAGCTGATGTCGAAGGCAGGGCAGGACGCGCCCAGAGCCTGCTGTACCGCGCCGGCGCAGGTGGGGCAGACGTCGTCCGCCGTGATGGTGGCGCAGATGATCAGGTCCAGCTCGGAGGGGCTCACGCCGCTCTGCTCCAGTGCCCGCCTCGCCGCCTCCTCCGCCAGGGACGCGGTGGTCTCGGTCACGGCGATCCGTCTCTCCCGCACGCCGACCCGCGTGGTGATCCACTCGTCGGAGGTCTCCACCATCCCCGAGAGATCGTCGTTGGTCAGAATTTTTGCGGGAGCCGCGCTGCCCGTGCCGAGAAACCGAAAGCCCATGGGGTCTCCTCCTCAAAAGCCGGATATGAACCGTTTCACAATCGTTTTCGGTGCTTACAGTTCACTCATGGCAACTATTTCTTTTTGCTCCGATTATAGCAAATTCCCCTCTCCCTGTCAACGGTTTTTGGTCCCCCGACTGTTAACAATTTGTGACGTGGTCAGTTCTCAGGGCTGTATCTGCCGCGGTTTTTGCGGATTTGACGGAAGTACTTCGGGGATCGGAACCATCCCTCCCGCGCTTTCGACAAATCCTTCCCCGGACGCGAATTTTTTCTTGCAATGCGGCCGGTTTCATAGTATAATGGACACGAAAATTCACTCCTCCGAAAGGAATGACCATATGGAAAACAAAGAACGCAGAGTCGGCACCGTGTCCCGCGGAATCCGCTGCCCCATCATCCGCGAGGGAGACGACCTCGCCGCCATCGTCACGGACAGCGTGCTGGAGGCGTCCCGCTCCGAGGGCTTTCCCATCCGCGACCGGGACGTGATTGCCGTCACCGAATCCGTGGTGGCCAGAGCCCAGGGCAACTACGCCTCCGTGGACGACATCGCCGCCGACGTGCGGGCCAAGCTGGGCGGGGAGACCGTGGGCGTCATCTTCCCGATCCTCTCCCGCAACCGTTTCGCCATCTGCCTCCGCGGCATCGCCCGGGGCGCGAAGAAGATCGTCCTCATGCTGAGCTATCCCTCCGACGAGGTGGGCAACGAGCTGGTGTCCCTGGACGCGCTGGACGAGGCCGGGGTGGATCCCTACGCGGACGTGCTCACCCTCGAGAAGTACAGAGAGCTCTTCGGCGAGAACAGGCATCCCTTCACCGGCGTGGACTACGTGGCCTACTACGGGGACCTGATCCGGGAGGAGGGCGCGGAGGCCGAAATCCTCTTCGCCAACCGTCCCGCCGCCATTCTGGACTATACGAAGCGGGTCCTCACCTGCGACATCCACACCCGGAAGCGCACCAAGCGGATCCTGAAGGCCGCCGGCGCCGAGATCGTCCTGGGTCTGGACGACATCCTGAACGCCCCGGTGAACGGCTCCGGCTTCAACGAGAACTACGGGCTCCTGGGCTCCAACAAGTCCACCGAGGAAAAGATCAAGCTCTTCCCGCACGGCGCCGAACCCCTGGTGGAAGCCGTTCAGAAGAACATATTTGAGAAGACCGGCGCGAAGGTGGAGGTCATGATCTACGGCGACGGCGCCTTCAAGGATCCCCAGGGCAAGATCTGGGAGCTGGCGGACCCGGTGGTTTCCCCCTTCCACACGGCAGGCCTGAAGGGCACGCCCAACGAGCTGAAGCTGAAGTATCTGGCGGACAACGACTACAAGGACCTCTCCGGCGACGCGCTGAAGGAGGCCATCTCCAAGTCCATCCGTGAGAAGGACGGGAACCTGAAGGGCTCCATGGCCTCACAGGGCACCACGCCCCGCCAGCTCACCGACCTCATCGGCTCCCTCTGTGACCTGACCTCCGGCTCCGGCGACAAGGGCACGCCCGTGGTGCTGGTGCAGGGATACTTTGATAATTATACCAACGACTGAGTCAGAAGGGGGCTGTCGCACTAACTCCTGAAATCGGAGAAATGCGACAGCCCTTTTGTGATCCAAAGGTATTCGTTATTCTTTTTCTCCTTTATCGAGGAG
>CACYWX010000458.1 GCA_902778205.1 uncultured Ruminococcus sp.
GCTTCCGGGAGTATCTCACGGGGAATTACCACGCGGCGGCGGAACGGTTCCGAGATGTCCTCCCGACGGACGGCGAAAACACCGTCTCCGCGGTTTACTGGCACACCCTTTCCTCCGTCCGCGCGGGTACGGCTCCGGATCTGCTCGTCGAGGTGAAGCCGGACATGCAGGTCGGCCACCACACCGCCTATCTCCGCGCCCTGGATCTGTTCCGGGGGACGGTTTCGGCGGAAGATCTGCGGCGGCAGGCGGAGGAAGAGCGGAACGATCTGAACGCGGCGATACTCTTCTACGGCCTGTCCGTCTTTTGGGAAGGGCGGGGAGACGGAAAGCAGGCGGCGGAGTTCAGACGAAAGACGCTGGCGCAGGAATCGGTCTGGCCCTGTGTGGCTTCGCTCGCCGCAAGAAGGGACGAACAAGCCGGGATGGGAAGGCAAAGGAAATGAAAAGGTTGTTCAGAATATCCCCCTGCCCGGTCTGCGGGAAACCGGTATCGCCTCTGTCCCGGTTTTACGTGCGCGACAGCTGGATCTGCCGGGAGTGTGCCGATCTCGCCGGGTGCCTTTTTGGAGGAAATTTCGTTTCGACTGCGGACCGGCTGGCTCTCATGCAAATAGAAGAGGTCGCCGGGCTGATACAGAAGGAAAAAGCGGAGCATGCAGCCATCGTCAGGGCGTTCTCCGCAGACTGGACGAATCTGTTCGTCGTCACAGGCGTTCTTTCCGCCTCGGACAGACGGGGGAAAAAGCAGATCGTCGGTATCGTGCTGAAAGGGGAATTTTCCCCCGGCAGTGAGGCGCGGGTTTTGAATCTGAATGTGGAAAGTCCGTACGGGATCAAAAACGCGGAATCTTACCGGCCGGATCCCGGAAAAGGGCTGATTCGCGGGTTTCTGCGTCACCGCTCTGTTCGGGAAGGAGAATGCGCCTGCCTGACGGTCGCGGAGGCCGACGTCTGCGTTGGAGATATTCTGGGGGGATAGACAGTGCCGGACCGGATGCAGTTCATGTCGTCCCCGGCACTCCGGGCGTGAGTGCCGAGGCTTCCGCCCGGATGGATCACGGTGTGGATGATCCGGTACCGCTTTCATGCCCGGTATGGTAATTCTGAAATCACGTTGCGTTCATCCGGTGATAGAAATCGTCCTGCTGCGGCGTGCGCCCCGGCAAAAAGGTATCGCCCGGCTTGAAGAAGGGGCACGTGCCGGATCTCGGATCGGCAAGGTATTTCTCCTGACGGTCCGGGAAACATTTTGTTTCGAGTACTGTGATTCTGCATTCGTGCTGCATATCATTTTCCTTTCTTCGCAGATTTTGTTATTTCTTCATGGTAGAAGTAGTTGCAGACCACGGGCGGCTCGCCGAAGGGAGCGCGATGCCGGTCGTCGTCCCGGATATACAGCATGCCTTCCTTCGCTGTGTATTCCCGGATCTTCTGATCCAGCTCGTTCCAGTATGCGCGGCTCTTCTTCGTATAGATCTCATGATACAGGTCGTCCTGCTCCGGATGATGCTCGTGGATCCAGTCGAGAATCCGTTTTTTGTAGTCCCCGCGGAGATTCAGGTTTTCCAGCCACACCAGATTGCACTGACCCTTGGCGCGCTCGATGATCCCGATCACATCCGTGATGCCGGGGAAGATCGGGGAGATAAAGCAGGTGGACTGGACGCCCGCCTCGTAGAACTGCCGCATGGCTTCCAGCCTGCGCTCGATGCTGACGGCGCGGTCCATTTCCCGGCGGAAGTCCTCGTCCAGCGTGTTGATCGACCAGGACACATGCGCGCTCGGAAACTGCCGGATCAGGTCGAGATCGCGCAGGATCAGGTCGGACTTGGTAGAAATGCTGATGCCGATCCCGGTTCCCAGAAGCTGCTCGAGCAGAGCGCGGGTACGCCTGTATTTCGCCTCCAGCGGCTGATACGGGTCGGTGACGGAGCAGAAAAACGCCTCCTTTCCGACGTACTTTCCCGGCTTGTCGATTGCAGGCCAGCTCTTGACGTCCACAAATTCGCCCCACGGCTCCGGATGATTCGTGAACCGCTTCATAAAGCTGGCGTAGCAGTACTTGCAGGCGTGGGTACATCCCACATAGGGATTGACCGCGAAATCCGATACGGGCAGATTCGTTTTCGTCAGGATGTCTTTCACTTCGATCTCTTTGATTACCATAGTCGTACCTCATCGATATTCCTTGTCTGTCCGATTTCCGATGGCCGGACTGCGGATCGCCTGCCTGTGCCAATATGGAGACTCCGCAATGTCAGGCCCCGGCCGGCTTTGTATCTTCACATTTTCAGAAAAGGCACCTCCCGCCCAAATGGGCCTCGAGATGCCTTTCCTTTATTTCCCGCAGGGTGTGGGATTCGAACCCACGCGGGCTTTCGCCCAAACGGTTTTCAAGATGCTGTCCGCTGCCGGACGATGCCGGATTTCAGCGGACGGTTCCGGAAGCTCGCAGAAGATAGAAGAAGCCGGAAAGTGAATAAATACAAGGGCTTCCGCATATTTGTACGAAAACTTCTCGGGAACGGGGCAGGCATTGGGCTGGCGGGGTCTTTCTAATATTCAGTGGATTTTGTTAGAAAAAGTGTTAGAAAAGAATGGAAAAGGGTTCAGGCCGGACCTCCGCCGTGTCCGATCATCCGTATGGAGGGATCCCGTCCATATAATAATACCACAGACCGGCGCGGATTGCAAGAGCCGGTTTCAGCCCACAGTCCCGACTGGATTCGCCGCATGAAACGAGCCCTGTCTTTCCCCGAAACCTCCACCCCGATTTCCGAAAACCTTCACACGCTCGCCCTTTTCCCGTCAGAAGGACCCGGTATAATACGGCCATCAACCGAAAGAAACACCGCTCCGGCGGATACGGGAAAGGAAAACCGTCATGAAAAAGAAATGCTTTGCCATCATACTCTCCGCG
>CACYWX010000459.1 GCA_902778205.1 uncultured Ruminococcus sp.
GCCGCCGCGGAGCTGCTCAAGCTCATCCGGAAGAAATCCTGACCGCGGGCGTTTGTCCCTCAAAGTCCCCTGACCCTCCCCGGGCCGCGGGGCTTTTTCCTTTGCTCCTTTTTGCGGAAAAGGCTCCGGAATTTGTGCCGAATGTGCCAAAACCCACCTTTTTGCTGTGTTGAAAACCGGCAAATGCTGAAAATTTTCCTTCTTCTTCACGATTTTTTTGCGATTTTTCCGCTGTCTTTCGCCCCGAATCTCTTGTAATTCGGAGCGAAATGTACTATAATATCCTGAGACTATCATGCGAATACCCGCGGACCGATCCGGGAGTCCTCCGGAAAGCGGCGCCGCGCCCGAAAGGATCATCATCATTATGGCTGAACCTGCCAACTGCACCCATGACTGCTCCACGTGCGGGGCGAACTGCTCCTCCCGCGCGCTGCAGCATGAAGCCCCCCGCGAGGGAACCCATATCCGGCACGTGATCGGCGTCGTGTCCGGCAAGGGCGGCGTGGGCAAGTCCCTCGTCTCCTCCATGCTGGCCGTCACCCTGAAGCGCCGCGATCTCTCCGTCGCCCTGATGGACGCGGACATCACCGGCCCTTCCATTCCGAAGGCCTTCGGCGTGAAGGGCGACATCCTCATCGGCGAAGGGGACGGACTGATCCCCCTGGAAACCAAGACCGGCATCAAGACCATCTCCGTGAACCTGCTTCTCGAGGACGAGACCCGTCCCGTGGTGTGGCGCGGACCCGTCATCGCCGGCACCGTCAAGCAGTTCTGGACCGACGTGCTCTGGGGCGACGTGGACTATATGATCGTCGACTGCCCTCCCGGAACCGGCGACGTGCCGCTGACCGTCTTCCAGTCCCTGCCCCTGGACGGCATCATCATCGTCACCACGCCTCAGGACCTGGTCTCCATGATCGTCCAGAAGGCCGTCAACATGGCGGGCCTCATGAACATCCCGGTCATCGGACTGGTGGAGAACATGTCCTACGTGAAATGTCCCTGCTGCGGCGAGGAGATCGACGTCTTCGGCAAGTCCAAGGCCGAGGAGACCGCCGCGAAATTCGGCATCCCGCTTCTCGCCAGAATGCCCGTGGACCCGAAGCTCTCCGCTCTGGTGGACCGCGGCGTCATCGAGCTGATGGAAAACGACTACCTGGAAAAGGCCGCCGATCAGCTGGAAGCGTTCTGCGCGGAATAAGCGTCCCCCGGAACCGCCCCGGACGGGAACACGGTTCCGTACATCCTAACCTATATTAAATATTCTCTGCTCAGGAGGTTCTACCCCATGAAAAAAGTCATGACTTCCGTTCCCTTCAGAGGCACGCCCGAACAGCTCGCCGAGCTCGACCGCGTCATCGATGAGAACAAGAACGAGCCCGGCGCCACCCTCGCCATCCTGCAGAAGGCCCAGGACATCTACGGCTACCTGCCCGAGGAAGTCCAGCGCCACATCGCTCTGTCCCTCGGCATCCCCTTCTCCGAGGTCTACGGCATCGCCACCTTCTACGCCCAGTTCCAGCTGAATCCGAAGGGCGAGCATCCCGTTTCCGTATGTCTCGGCACCGCCTGCTACGTGAAGGGCTCCGGCAAGATCATGGAGAAGCTCCAGGAAATGCTCGGCATCCCCGCCGGCGGCATCACCGAGGACCTGAAGTTCTCCCTGGACGCCACCCGCTGCATCGGCGCATGCGGCCTGGCCCCCGTCATGACCGTCGGCGACGACGTATACGGCCGTCTCGAGCCCAACATGCTCAAGGGCATTCTGGCGAAGTACAACTGAGAGCCCGTCCCCGCTTTCCCGCATCCACGCCTCCGGGCAGACAATCTGTGAAAGGCAGGAAAGGGAACGCCCCCGCTCCGGTGTGAGAGAGGCGGCGCGTCCCGGAACGGTACATATATGAAAATTGCAGAAATCAGGGATCTTCTCAGAGCCGAGGTGCTCAGCGGTGAGGAATGTCTGGAAAACGACGTTTACGCGGCCTGCTGCAGCGACATGATGAGCGACGTGCTGGCCTTCGTGAAGGATCAGGGCGTTCTGCTCACCGGACTTCTGAATTCCCAGGTCATCCGCACCGCCAACATGATGGACATGGTCTGCATCGTGATCGTGCGGAATAAAGTCCCCACAGAAGAGATGATCGAGCTGGCGAAGGAGCACGGACTCGTGCTGATGCGGTCTCCTCTGCGCGCCTACGAGGCGTGCGGCGTGCTCTATTACGCCGGGCTCGGCAGGGAGGGCGCCGATGTCTGAGCCCATCCGCTTCCACTATGACGTCGACGGCGAAAACTTTACTTCCGCGGGCGAGGCGTCCGTGGCGGTGAAGAAGAAGCTCAGACAGCTCGGCTATCCCCCCGATGTGATCCGCAAGGTTTCCATCGCCATGTACGAGGGGGAGATCAACATGGTGATCCACGCGAACGGCGGAGCGGCGGACGTGGAGGTGTACGACGACAAGATCGTCATCATCCTGGCCGACCACGGACCCGGCATCCCCAACGTGGAGCTGGCCATGCAGGAGGGCTATTCCACCGCCCGGGAAAACATCCGTGCCCTGGGGTTCGGAGCGGGCATGGGCCTTCCCAATATGAAGAAGTATACCGACGACATGAAGATCGACACGGAGGTGGGGGTCGGCACCACCATCACCATGACGGTCGATCTGTAACCGGGAGGAGAACGTCCCCCGGGGCGCTCCTCTCCCATCCGTCCTCCCCGTCCGGGAGAAGAACAAGCTCAGCGAGGTGATCATGGCAGATTATAAACATTCGGTCTCGCTGGACGTCAGCAAATGCACCGGCTGTACCACCTGTCTGAGACGCTGCCCCACGGAGGCCATCCGCATCCGCGACGGGCACGCCGTCATCAGCCCCGTCAAGTGTATCGACTGCGGCGAGTGCATCAAAGTCTGTCAGCACA
>CACYWX010000460.1 GCA_902778205.1 uncultured Ruminococcus sp.
AAAGACCCGGCCCAGCATATCCTCGGAAACCCCCAGCTCCATGCTGCGGCCCAGGAAACGAACCTTGCTGCTGTCCAGGTTCAGACCGGTGGAGGATTCGAAAAGCTGCACCAGGGCATTGCCCCCGTTGATTTCCAGCACCTTGCAGCGGCGTTTTTCACCGCTTGCCAGCTCGATTTCTCCCAGCTCGTCATAGGAGACGCCCTCCACGCCTTTCACCAGCATCAGGGGGCCGGCCACTTCTTCTATGGTGCGATATTCCTTAGGCATTATTCATCCTCCTTCCGCAGCAGGGCATCCAGCTCCGCTTTCAGAGCGCCCCGTACCTCTTCGTAGGCAGCGGAAACCGCTCCTTCGGGGGTGTATTTGTAGCGGCCGATCTCCTCGCGGACTCCAAGGTTTACCAGCTCGTTGATGTTGGCACCCTTCTGAAGAGCCCTGGTACCCTCTTCATAGAAGGCATAGACCAGCTTCATCAGATAGTACTGCTTTCTGAGCGAGGTATAGGTGTCGATCTCGTCGAAGGAGTTCTGATGCAGGAAGTCCTCGCGGATGGATCTGGCGGCTTCCATTTTCAGACGGTCCTGGGGCGACAGGGCGTCCATACCGACCATCTTGACAATCTCGTTCAGGGACGCTTCCTCCTGCAGAAGGCTCATCATGTTCTGACGGGTCTCCATCCAGTCGCTTTCCACGTTCTCGTTGAACCATTTCGTCATGTTGTCCAGATACAGGCTGTAGGAAGTCAGCCAGTTGATGGCCGGGAAATGCCGCTGGTAGGCCAGCTGGGAATCCAGGCTCCAGAATACCTTGACAATACGAAGCGTCGCCTGGGATACCGGCTCGGAAATATCACCGCCGGGAGGCGACACGGCGCCGATGGCGGAAAGCGCGCCTTCTCTTCCTTCGGAACCGAGAGCGATCACGCGGCCGGCTCTCTCGTAGAACTGTGCCAGACGGGAACCCAGGTATGCCGGGTAGCCTTCCTCGCCGGGCATCTCCTCCAGACGTCCGGACATCTCGCGCAGGGCTTCTGCCCAGCGGGAGGTGGAGTCTGCCATCAGAGCCACGGAATAGCCCATGTCACGGAAATATTCCGCGATGGTGATGCCGGTGTAAATGGACGCCTCACGGGCAGCAACCGGCATGTCCGATGTATTTGCGATCAGGACGGTCCTCTGCATCAGGGACTCGCCTGTCTTGGGATCCTTCAGCTCCGGGAACTCGTTCAGAACGTCGGTCATCTCGTTTCCGCGCTCGCCGCAGCCGATGTAGACCACGATGTCTGCCTCGGCCCACTTGGCCAGCTGATGCTGAATGACCGTCTTGCCCGAACCGAAGGGGCCCGGTACGGCCGCAACGCCGCCCTTGGCAATGGGGAAGAAGCCGTCAACGACTCTCTGTCCCGTGATCAGCGGCATATCCGGCGGAAGCTTTTTCTGATAGGGGCGTCCGCGGCGTACCGGCCATCTCTGCATCAGGGACAGCTCTTTGTCGCCGTTCGCCGTCTCGATCACGGCCACCGTTTCCTCTACGGTAAAGGAACCGCCCTTGATGCTCCTGACCGTTCCGTTTACGCCGTAGGGCACCATGATCTTCTGCTCCACGACCGGGGTCTCCTGTACGGTACCGATCACGTCGCCGTTTACGACCTTGTCGCCTGCCTTGACACAGGGCTTGAATTCCCATTTTTTCTCACGGGTCAGAGCCGGCGCCTCGATACCTCTGGAAAGAAGGTTTGAGTCGGTCTTTTCCATGATGTCCTTCAGGGGACGCTGGATTCCGTCATAGATGGTCCCGATGAGTCCGGGCCCGAGCTCTACGGAAAGCGGCACGTCCATGGACTCCACCGGTTCTCCCGGTCCAAGTCCCTGCGTCTCTTCGTATACCTGAATCGAAGCCTCGTCGCCATGCATCTCGATGATCTCGCCGATCAGACGCGCGTTGCTGACACGCACCACGTCGTACATGTTGGCGTCACGCATTCCGGATGCAACGACAAGAGGCCCTGCTACTTTCTTAATTACTCCAGTGCTCATTTGAGCCAATCACCGTCCTCTCAACTGTCCCCGAACAGAATGTCGCTGCCGACCGCCTGCTCAACGGACTTTTTAACTCCCCGCACTCCGGCTCCCGAATTTCCCTTTACGCCGGGGATCAGAATGATCGCGGGCATCATGCTGGTCTTGAATTCGTCCACCACGTCGTGAAGGATCTCCGCCAGCTCCTCTGTCATATAAATCACGCCGTATCCATGGGCTGCCAGATTCCGGAGCGTCCGCTCGGAATCCTCCCTGTTTTTTCCGTCGTCCGGAAAAATGGAAAGTCCAAGGGCGGCAAAGCCGTAGATACTGTCATAATCTCCCATCACTGCGATCTTATACATACATATCCCTTACCCTTTCCCGTGTCTCTTCTTCGGAAAAGCCGTTCGCTTTCGCGGTCAGAAGGATACGCACTGTCCGGATCTCGTTTTGGCGTGCCAGGTAATACGCGACGACCGGTCCCACGGAAACCGGATTTCCCTTCTGGGGCTTGATCGTGGCGATCAGGCGGTTGTCGCACCATCTCTCGAAGGCCGACGGAGAGTCCTTGACGGCCTCCACCGCCTCTTTGAATCCGTGATTGTTCAGGAAGGAAAAAAGCGCCTCCTCGTTTTTCGCCGCTGCAGAGGCCAGCTCCTTTACGTCGAACGCCGCGCAGGGAGCCAGGGCTTCCCGCAGAAACGCGTCGTCGCCGAGGTCTTTCTCCCGCAGCTGCAGTAAGGTGACGCCGCCCCGCAGCGCTGCTTCCACCTTGCGGAGGAACGGTTCCGCGGCGAGGCCGCCCCGGTCGGTAATGGCGTAGAGCCGCAGGGAGGCGGCGGAAAAGTTCTTGTTACACATCGTT
>CACYWX010000461.1 GCA_902778205.1 uncultured Ruminococcus sp.
CCTGCCTGAGTGTCAGGAGCATGAAAGTGCTTCCTGGCACTTTTTTGTGGCTTTTTTGTGAATTTGATTAAAAAGTCCTTGACAACTCGTTTCGGGCAAGACACTAAAATCGATCCTGATTTCCTGCGGCGCGCGCCTTGCGCCGTTCGACATTCAGGAGCTCCGGGACCTGACTTCGGAGGACGAATTGCTGCTCGACACCATCGGTGACAAAAAGACCGCTCTGTTCCTCATCATGAGTGATACGGACGACACGTTTAACTTCTTAATTTCGATGGTGTACACACAGCTTTTCAATCTGCTCTGCGAAAAAGCGGACGATTTCTACGGCGGACGGCTTCCCGTTCACGTGCGCTGTCTCATCGACGAGGCCGCGAACATCGGGCAGATTCCACGGCTCGAAAAGCTGGTGGCGACGATCCGTTCCCGCGAGATCTCCGCCTGCCTGATCCTTCAGGCGCAGAGCCAGCTGAAAGCCCTGTACAAAGACAACGCCGACACGATCATCGGCAATATGGACACCTCCCTCTTCCTCGGCGGAAAAGAACCCGGAACGCTCAAAGAGCTGTCGGCCTCCCTTGGCAAGGAGACCATCGACACATACAACACGGGGGAGAGCCGGGGGCGGGAGGTTTCCCATTCCCTGAACTACCAGAAGCTCGGAAAAGAATTGCTGTCGCCGGACGAACTGGCGGTCATGGACGGCGGCAAGTGCATCCTTCAGGTGCGGGGCGTCCGTCCTTTCTTCTCTGACAAGTACGACATCACGCGGCATCCGAACTACCGGTACACCTCGGACGCGGACCCGAAGAATGCGTTCGATATCGAGGCGTACCTCAAACACGATCTGAAAATGAAGCCGGAAGACGCCTACGTTACCTACGAAGAAAACGTCTCCGGAGACTGAAACTTTCCATCACAAAGGAGGAATTTTATGGCATTTTTTAATAGCGCAATCGGCGTTCTCCAGACCCTCGTCATCGCCCTCGGAGCCGGTCTCGGCGTGTGGGGAGTCGTGAATCTGCTCGAGGGGTACGGTAATGACAACCCCGGCGCGAAGAGCCAGGGAATGAAGCAGCTCATGGCTGGAGCGGGTGTCGCAATCGTCGGCATCGTCCTCGTTCCGCTTCTCACCGGCCTGTTTGTCACGACCTGATCCGTCCTCAAAAATCTCTGCGGGGAGGCTCAAAACGGGCCTCCCCGGAAAGGAGGTGCGCTCATAATTGGATCATCTGTGGGATCAGATCTCGGAGCAGCTGAAAGACCTGCTGGTCAGCGGGATCATGCACAATCTCACCGGTCTGTTTGACGCAACCAACGAAAAAGTGGCGGAGATCGCCGGGCAGGTGGGAACGACGCCGCAGGCATGGAACGCCGCGATCTACAACATGATCCGGAACCTTTCGGACAACGTGATCGTCCCCATCGCCGGAGCGATCCTCGCTTTCGTCATGACGCTCGAGCTCATCCAGCTCGTCACGGAAAAGAATAACATGGCGGACGTGGACTCATGGGCCATCTTCCGGTGGGTCTTCAAAACCGCCTGCGCCGTCGTGATCGTCACGAATACATGGACCATCGTGATGGGGATCTTCGACGCGGCGCAAGGCGTGGTGGCGGGCGCGTCCGGGGTGATCCTGCACGGGACCGGGATCGATTTCAATACGGTGATACCGGACCTCGAGGCAAGGCTGGAGGCTATGGAGATCGGACCGCTGTTCGGCCTCTGGTTCCAGTCCCTCTTCGTCGGGATCTGTACCTGGGCTCTGTCCGTCTGCATCTTCATTGTCGTGTACGGGCGCATGGTGGAGATCTACCTTGTCACCTCCGTCGCTCCCATCCCGATGGCGGCGATGATGGGCAAGGAATGGGGCGGGATGGGACAAAACTACATCCGCTCCCTCATGGCGCTGGGCTTCCAGGCGTTTCTCATCATCGTGTGCGTTGCGATCTATGCCGCGCTGGTCCAGCACATCCCCGCGGCTCCGGACATCGCCTACGCCATGTGGACGTGCATGGGGTACACCGTGCTTTTGTGTTTCTGCCTCTTCAAAACGGGCAGTCTCGCAAAATCCATTTTCGCCGCGCATTAAAACAGGACGGTTTGTTTCCGTCCTGTGCGCGGTCAGTTTTCCAAAGCATCCGGGGCGTCGGAGGGTTCGGGAATCTCGATTCCCTCCTCCATCGCCGCGGCGTCAATACAGTATTCAAAATTCAGGTGAACTTATGCCCTATGTAACCGTACCGAAGGACCTCGCGTCGGTGAAGACGAAGGTCCTCTTCAACTTAACCAAGAGGCAGCTTGTCTGCTTCGGAACCGGCGCGCTCATCGGCGTTCCGGTTTTCTTTCTTCTGAAAGGTCCCGTGGGAACCACGGCGGCGGCGATGGTGATGATGCTTGTCATGCTTCCCGCCTTTCTGCTGGGCGTGTACGAAAAACACGGTCAGCCGCTGGAGACGGTCCTCTCGCACATCGTGCGGGTGTCGTTCCTGCGCCCGAAGCGGCGTCCCTACCGGACCCGGAATTTCTATTCCCTGCTCCTGAAGCAGGATCACTACGACGAGGAGGTGGCGCGTATTGTCCGTGAAAAATCCGCTTTCAAGACAGCAGAAAAAAGAGCTGGCCGATCTGAAAACCGGCGCGCTGGCGGATGAAAAGAAAGTCCTGTCGGCGCAGGACAGCATCCCTTACCGGAGAATGTACCCGGACGGGATCTGCCGGGTCAGCGAAACCCGGTATGTGAAGACGATGCGCTTTCAGGATATCAACTATCAGCTGTCCCAGAACGAGGACAAAACCGCCGTGTTCGAGGGGTGGTGCGACTTTCTCAACTTTCTCGATCCGTCTGTGTCGG
>CACYWX010000462.1 GCA_902778205.1 uncultured Ruminococcus sp.
CTCACGGCTCATGAGGGAGAAGCGGACCTCCCCTTCCCCGTCAAGCTCGATCCGGTCCTCGCAGAAGAAGCCGTCAGCATCCAGACCGACCCGCCGGACATAGGATTTCAGCCCGGCCTCCGGAGGATATGCGTTTTTCAGCTCCGTGACGAGGGTCCCGCCCTCGCAGGACAGGATCTCGGCCGCATACTGCCTTCCGGGCTTCTGCTCGATCCAGTCCCCGGTCCCGCGCCGGAACGCAGGGAGGTTGTGGTATACCGAGCGCATGGTCCAGAGGGTGTACCGCTTCGACGAGAAGGTGTCCTTCGTGTACTGCTCCACGCCGGGATCCAGGAAGACGGGCTCCTCTCCGGCCCAGAGGATGAAGGAGCCCGCGTCGTTGTGGTTGTGGCTCTCGGCGTTGTGGCCTCCCTTTGCCGCCAGCGCCAGGCCCGCGTCCTTTGCGATCATGACGCCGAGGTCCGGATAGAAAACCACCCCGTCCGCCTGCTCCGCGTCTCGCTTCTCCGGCACCGGCTCCAGCAGATTCCGCACGGCGCGGTAGGAGGTGTTTCCGGGAGCCCAGCGTCTGAACCGGACCGGATCCGCGCTCTCCGCCGCCAGAGCTGACAGCTTGTCCGATCCCGTCAGCCGCCCCATGCGGGCCACGAGGACGGGATCCGGACTGCTCCGGTGGGAGGCGTCGGCGAAATTGGCCCAGGCGGACCCGCCCAGCCGGAAATCCGCGATGTACTCGCACATGCGCCGGACGAAGGGATCGCCGGTTTTGTCCACGGCTCCGCCCGTCAGATCCCGGATGATCTCCAGGCAGTCGAAGTAGGAGGCGCCGGCCACGCCCCAGTAGCCCGGACCCTCGTCGCATCCGCCATCCGCGGGATAGTCGGCGGTGAAGCGGTCCAGGAACAGGAAGGAGCGTTCGAGAGCAAGGGTCCTGCGCGCGTCGTCCTGCCCGCAGAGCATGAAGGCCGTCAGGACGTTGGACACGATCCACGGGGTCCAGTTGTTGAGGGACTCGCCCCGCTCTCCCATCCACCAGTTGTTCTCCCCCGCCACGTCGCAGTAGGGATGGAAGATCCTCTTATCCAAGAGGGAGAGGATCCGGCGGCGGATCACGGGAGTCACGGAATCCAGAATCCCGTCCCCCAGAGTCCAGACCCAGGCCATGGCGGCTCCGGTGGCGGCGGAGAACAGGTCGATGTGGCGCATGTCGTCGTCCTCCCCCAGATCGAAGGAGTCCGGCAGGCAGTTCACCGGATTGCCGTGACAGGGGGCGTTGTGGGCGGGAAGGACCCAGGTGGATTCCTCGCAGACCGCCCAGACATAGTCCGTCAGAAGATCCGTGAAGCGGCCGTTCCCCACGCAGAGCTCCGCCATCAGAAGGGTCATCATGGCTCCCCGGCGGGCGAAATACGGGGCCTCGTAGCGGGACCGGTTGCCGTTCCGGTAATACTCCCGGTAGAGAGACGCGGGAAGCGCGGGGACGGGCTTTCCAAGAAGCTCCTCCGCCTCCCGGATCACTCCGCCGGTCAGAGCGGCCTCCCTCAGAGCCTCCCGGTCCAGGGGAATATCGGAAAACAGGCGCGCTTCGCCCCGGGGAACGATCACGTCCGCGGCGGACAGGGATTCAAACAGCTT
This sequence comes from uncultured Ruminococcus sp., assembly GCA_902778205.1. Taxonomy (GTDB): domain Bacteria; phylum Bacillota; class Clostridia; order Oscillospirales; family CAG-272; genus UMGS1696. The sequence continues at coordinate 1,636 of CACYWX010000462.1, forward strand.
CGGCATGGCAGATACCTCCGAAATCAGAATTGTCGGCACGCCCATTGTACCACATTTTCACACAGGGAGCAAGAGAACCGGAGTTTTTTCCGGATCCCGGACGTCCGCATACTGGACAAACCCGCCGCCGTATGATACAATAGGAACACGCGCCGGACTGTCATGATCCCCCGTCCGGCATTTTTCCGAAAGGAGCGTTTATGACCGGAATCAAAGCGGTCCGCGTCCTGCTGTGGGCGGCGGTAATCGCCCTCATGGCGGTGATTTTCAGCTTCTCTGCCCAGCCAGCCGACGAATCCTCCGCCACGTCCTCCCCCTTCGTAGACCTGTACATGCGCCTCTTCCATCCGGAAGCGGACAGTCTGTCCCCGGAAGAGCAGTTCGAGCTGCGGGAGTCCGCCAGCTTCATCGTCCGCAAGACCGCCCACTTTACCATCTACACCCTCCTGGGCCTGCTGTCGGCCGCCGCCGTGACCGCGACGTTTTCGGGATCCGGCTTCCGGCGCTTCTGGCTCCCCATTCTCATCGGCGCGCTTTACGCGGTGTCCGACGAATTCCACCAATTCTTTGTTCCGGGACGCTCCTGCGAGCTCCGGGACATGGCCGTGGACTCCGCCGGGGTCCTGCTGGGCGTGCTGCTCCTCGCCTCGGCTGTCCGGCTGGCGGTCCGGCTGCACGCGGGAAGGGATGCCCGGGCATGATGCCTTTTCCCGGTGCGGTGATGCTGCCGGGTCCGCAGATCGTCTTTCCTTATAAAAATCCCCCCGTCGGATTGCTCCGGCAGGGGGACTTTTCAGTTATGATTCACATCAGCGGGTGCGTTGTGCTCAGTGCTTCTTCTTCGCGGCGGCAAAGCCGGCGAGGGAGATCACAGCGGCCACAGCGGCGGTGATGCCGAAGTCGAAGGTGTTCGGGGCCTCGGCCTTCTGGTCCAGGGTCTCGTCCACGGGAGCGGTGACTTCTTCAGCCTTGTCGCCGAACAGGGTCAGCTCGGAAACCTGGAAGGTGCCGGAAGCGGTGCCTTCCGCGTTGAACTTCACGTAGGACACGCCGTTGGCGGAAGCGTCGCCGGCGTAGTAGGTGAAGTTGGTCTCTTCGAAGAAGCTGTCGTCGCCCTTGGCCAGCTCGGTCCAGTTCTCGCCGTCGGCGGAAACGGAGATCGTCCAGGCGTTCGGGGAGCGGCCGTTGTAGTCG
>CACYWX010000463.1 GCA_902778205.1 uncultured Ruminococcus sp.
GATCTCGTAGGTGATGGTGTCGAAGAGGATGTCGATCATGGCGACGGTGTCGGTGTCCCGGGCCAGCTTGCCGGTCAGCAGGACGTCGTAGTAGGCGGGAATGACGGTGTCGGCGCTCTCATAGGACAGAAGCTCGATGACGGCGCCAACCATTTCGGGATTGCGGATGGTGGCCGGGACGCCCATGAGTCCGCCCCAGTCCAGGGAGATGTAGTTCTCCTGCTGATTGTCGAACTTGGGATAGGGCAGGATGCCCAGGTCGAAGTCGATGTCCCGGAACTCCACGGCGGAGGCGATGGTGTTCAGGCAGAAGAGGATGTTGCCCTTGGCGTACATGGACACGCACTCCTTGTCCGACGGCGGGAACTGGATCTCGCCGGGGTTGTTGGCGGCGGAGTACATCTTCTCCACGATGGCGTACATTTTTTCCGTGTTCATGTCCAGAGTGACCCGTCCGTTCTCGTCCCGGCCAGTCAGGTACTGGCCGCAGCCGGTGACGAAGGACTGGTACTTGGAGGACTCCTCGGCCATCATGCCGGCCACGTCCTCGTCTTCGAACTTGCCGTTTCCGTTCTGGTCCGACGTGACGGCGGCCGCCAGGGACAGGTAGCGGTCGAAGGTCCACTCTCCCTCGTACACCAGGCCGTAGGGATTGTCCAGCTGATACTGCGTGACCATGTCCTTGTTGAAGAAGATGGCGTAGGGGCAGGGGATCATGTAGTCGGAGACGCCGTAGAGGGTCTTCGAGCCAAGCCGGAGCACGTCCATCATGTCCTGGTTCCACCATTCGGCGGCAAGGTCCACGTTGGGCAGGTCGTCGAGGTTGTAAAGCACGCTGCCGGTGACCATCTCCGCGATGCCCTGAATGCAGTGGAAGAGGCCCATCTGATAGGTGTCGTCCCCGGCCTGGACGGTTTTCCGGACGGAGGTGACCACGTCCGCGATGTATCCGCAGTTTTCCTGTCCGATTTTCACGTTGACGGCGTCCTCAACCCGGACCTTGCGCTCGAAGATGGCGTCGTTCATGCCGTCACCGGTCTGCTCGTCGGCGAAGAAGTACCACCGGTATCCCTGCCATTCGGGATAGGCGGTCACGAAATCCGCGCCGCCAAAGTCGGAATCGGGGACCTTGTGGGGCGGGCGGGTGTATTCGGTTTCCTCGGGGACGGAGGCGGGATCGGGATCGGCCGTTCCGGTTGCGGACTGGGACTGGGAGACCTCCGGTTCCGTGTTGTCCTCCCGGTTCTCGCTGCAGGCGGAGACGGGAAGGAGCAGAGCCAGGAGCAGGAGAATGGAGATCGCTTTTTTCATGGTACGGACTCCTTTCTGAAATGGGGGCTTTGGCTTCATCATAGCATAAAGCGCGGGACAATATGTGAATATTTTGTGAATTAAACGATTGGAGGCTCGGCGGGGTCCCCCAGGGCGTATTCCTCGTCTCCCACTTCCTCGATGAACTTGCGGTCGTGGGATACGGCGATGATCGTTCCTCCGAAGCCGTCGAGGATCCGGCGGATCACGGGACCGGTCATGGGGGAGAGGTTCCGTGTGGGCTCGTCCAGGATCAGCACGTCGGAGCCGCAGAGGATCATGCGCAGAAAGCAGAGCTTGGCCCGCTGTCCGCCGGAGAGCTCCCCGATGGGACGGCTCATCTCCGCGGCGGTGAACTTGATGCTGCCCAGCCACGTGCGGATCTTCACGGCCACGGGCTCGGACCAGTCCCCCGCCCCGCCGTTCAGGGAGGCCTGCAGGAAGGACACGGGCGTCTCCTCCCCGGGCAGCAGGTCGGCGTAGTTCTGGGGCATGTACGCGGCGCTGAGATCCTTCCTCGGGAGGAGCAGGTCGGCGATGCGCCGTATGAGGGTGGTCTTGCCGCAGCCGTTGGGACCGGTGATCACCAGATGCTCCCCACCCAAAACCCGGAGCCGGACGTCCCGCTGAAGGAGCCTTCCGTCCGGCGTCCTCAATTCGGGAATCGACAGGTCCAGCACGGTTTTTCCTGAGGGCAGGGATACGGAGGGAAAGTCGATCATGACGGCCTCCTCGCTGTCGATCTTTTTGGATAGTCCCTCCTTCTCCCGTTCGAACCGCTTCTCCATGGCCTTTACGGTGTGCATCTTCTTCTTCAGCAGGCGTCCGGTGCCGGGAGTCTGGCGGGAGACGGCGTTCTGCTCATAGTGGACCCGCTCGTAGATGTGCCGGTACCGCTCCATCTTTTTGTCGAAGGCGGCCCGGTCGTTCTTCGCCTGAGCAGCGGATTTCTCGATGAGATCGGAGCGGCGCAGGACGTAATCCCGGTAGCCGGTGCGGGATACGGTGACCTTCGGCTCGGTCTTCCGCATGATCTGCTCGATGTGGATGACGGTGTCCGCGCAATTCTCCAAGAGAGTCTCGTCGTGGGAGATGAAGAGGACCGTCTCCGGGCGGGACGCGATCCACTCCTCAAGCCACATGAGGGACGGCAGGTCCAGATCCCCGGAGGGCTCGTCCAGCAGAAGCACGTCCGGCTCCTCCGCCATGACCCGCAGAAGACGGAGCTTCACCTGCTCCCCGCCGGAGAAGGACCTGAGAGGCCGGTCCGACCAGACCAGCTCCGGGCTCAGATTCATGTCCGAAGCCAGTCGGGTCAGCAGACGGGGATCCGCGGCGGCAAAGGCGGACGAGCGGCCCATATAATCCCACACGGGCAGGGCGGCGTACTCCGGCTCCGACTCCTGAGAGAGAAAGCCCGTGACAACCCGGGACTCCCCGCTTCCCTTGGAGACGGTCCCCGTGTATTCGGCGTAGGGCAGGATCAGGGCGGGATCGTGCATCA
>CACYWX010000464.1 GCA_902778205.1 uncultured Ruminococcus sp.
GCGTCCCTCGCCGGAGATGCCGGTTCGTAATACTCCAGCGCGGGCTGGACGCCGTTCGTCGGTCCCGGGATCTTCTCCCACATTCTGATTTCCTCCATTTTATCCTCCCATCAGCGGGTACCGGGGAGAGAGGAATCGGAGCCGCCCTCCCCGTCCCCGGCTTATTCGTTCACCAGCACCCGCACGCCGTAGGGCTCCACGGGCACGTTGTCCCGGAAGGTCTCGCCGGTTAGAAGGTCCTTCATGGGACGGCTGATCTGCAGAATGGCGTCGCCGCATCCGATCTCGCAGAGAACCAGGCCGTCGCCCGCCTCGCCGGAACGGGGGGATACGTTGAGGGAGCCCATCACCCGGAAGGTCTCAACCCCCGCGTCCGCCAGAGCCAGATTCATCAGCTTGCCGAGATCCGCGTCCTCCATCAGCGCGCCGCAGAGGATCACCTCGCCCTTCCCAACCTTGTGGCGGGAGATCAGGGACTTGCCGTTCAGTGCGGAATGACCGCCCGTGACGGAGGCCAGACGCTCGCCCTCTCCGAGGGTGTAAAGCTCCGCCCATTTCCGCACGGCCAGATCCTCCCCGTCCTCCCAGGCGGTCCTCAGCACGGAGCCGTCCGTGGGAACGCCGTAGTCCAGACGCACGCCCAGCCAGTCCTCGAGCATGCCCATGGCACGGTCGGTGTAGTGAGCGCCGATGCCGTTGCGCACGTCCGTCAGCGGTCCGGCCACCCAGACGCCGCCGTTCTCCACGAAGGTCCGGATCTTCTCGGCCAGATCCCCGTCCTCCAGCGTCATGACGCAGGGAGAGACCAGGACCTTATAGCCCTCCAGGGAGTGGGTCGCGCCGATGACGTCGGGACGGACGCCGCACCGGACCAGGGCGCGGTGAACCTGCTGCACGTCCCCGGCGTACCAGTTGCCGTCAAAGACCTTCTGCTGATCGAAGAGCTGCCAGGCCTTGTTCGTGAAGTGGAGCGCCACCGGGGTCTTCACCTTCGTGCCGCCGATAAACACCGACGCCTTGTCAAAGTCCTCCGCCGTCCGACGGACCTCGCCGAAGGTGTGGGTCGGTCTGCCCTCGGGGGTGAGGACGGAGCCGTGGACCAGCTCATGTCCCGCCCAGTGCTGACGCCAGAGCCAGTACATGTTGGATTCGCCGCCCAGCGCCACCGGGAGCCAGGAGTTGACCCGGCAGTAGCCCTCGGGCTTGAGGACCTGACCGATGGCCGTGGAGCCGTTCCAGGTGGTGGCGGTCTCGGTGTTCCAGAAGGGGCGGTCCTTGAGAGTTCTGAGATAGTCGAACCAGAACACGGCGTCGGAGAGGTTGGCTGGGGTGTTGTAGTGGTTGAACATGACCACGTCCAGCGGGCCGCACATGTCCTCGTAGCCCATGGCGTTGGTGGGCATCATGTCCGTGCCGATGGGGGCGTCGGTGTACAGCCGCAGGATTTCGGCCTGACGGTGCATGAAGGCAATGTCCGCGTCGTAGTGGGCGGCGGCCCATTCGTATTTCAGATGGGGATTGTGCCAGGCGTTCCAGTCCCCCGGCACTTCGTCGAACCGGTCGTAGGCCTGGCTGAACAGATTGAGGTTCCAGCGGGCGTTGAGGTTCTCCACCGTGCCGTATTCCCGCTTCAGTCGGTCGTGATAGGCCTTCATGCAGTGCTCGCAGGTGCATCCGGTGCCCCAGGTGAGGATCTCGTTGTCCAGCTGCCAGCCGATGACGTTGGGATCCTTCCCGAACTCCCGGCCCATGGCGTGGACGATCTGGTCGGAGGCCTCCAGATAATGGGGATTGTTGGAGCAGCAGTGCCGCCGTCCGCCGTGCTTGGCCCGGGTGCCGTCCTTCTGCAGGACGAACACATCCGGGAAGGCGTCGCCCAACCAGACCGGAGGCGTCGCGGTGGGCGTGCCCAGAACGACGGCGATCCCGGCCTCCCCGAGGGCATCCACCACCCGGTGCAGCCAGCCGAACTCGTACTGACCGCGCTTCGGCTCCATCTTCCGCCAGGCGAACTCCCCGATTCGGGCGCAGGTGATCCCGGCCTCCTTCATCATTTTTACGTCGTAGTCGAGCTGGCTGTCGTCCCAGTCCTCGGGATAGTACGCACAGCCGAGAAACGGTGTTTTCATCGTGGTCTCCTTTATGTTGATAAGTTTTTTCGTTCAGTCTCCGACGGAGAACTCAACCCCGCCGAGAAGCTCCGGATTCTGACAGAGCCCGACGCTCTTCACGCCGCGGACGTTCTTCACACAGGCCCGGACCGGCGGGATCATGGGGTATTTCACCTCTCCCTCCGGCTTGCCCGTCCAGTCGTTGAAGAGCCAGATGTCCCCGGTGTCCTCTCCGTCGTGAGAATCCACGGTGAGGCCGTCGATGTCGATCTCCTGCGGCAGATAACAGGGATAGCCGAAGTCGTGAGTCCCGTCGTTGTGAGCGCTGAACACGGACCGTCCTCCACCCGCGGGATGCCAGACGCAGTTTCTGATGTCGAACCGCCCCCGGAAGGTGCATCCGTAATCGCTCCGGAGGTTGACGAAGGCGTGTCCGTAAGCCTCCGTGTTCTCGATGCGGAAGGTCCCGAAGCCTATGGCGTTGAGGCACTGCCAGCCAAGCTTCGAATTGAGGATGGTGCAGTTGGTCACCCCCATATGGGCGTCGAACCGGGAGAACACGCAGTCGTCGAAAAGAAGGTCCCGGCAGAAATTGGTGCCGATCAGCCCCCAGTAGTTCCGGTCCATGATGTCCGTGGTCTGGCGGCAGTGCCGGAAGGACACGGAGACGGACGCGCCGCAGTTAATATCGTAGGAACCC
>CACYWX010000465.1 GCA_902778205.1 uncultured Ruminococcus sp.
GAAGGTGCGCAGGTCCGTCAGATACTCGGTGACGGTTTTGGGGGAACAGCCCTGCACCACGTCCTTGAAGCGGGCGAAATCCCGTATCAGGGGCGGAAAGGAAGCGCGGAATTCGGAATCGATCATGGAAACCTCGGCGTCAGAAATTACTCCTTTATTATACAACAAACTTTATGTTTTGAATGGATAAACTGTAAATTTTCACAGAATCGGCTTGTAATTTACCCGGAAAACAGATACAATAGATCACGAAGGAATACGAAGCCCGGGCCGAGCCCCCGGCGTCGGAAGAACGCAGGCCGGCACGGACTTTTTCGTTCCATTTTTTCGGAGCGGATTTTGCGGTTTATGAAGGATTTCTGGAAGGAAAACGGTCTGTATATCGGAAAAATGACGCTGAACCAGTTCGGCGCCACGTTTTTCGGCGTCATGCTGGTGCTGGCGGCCTCCGCGGCTCAGAGTCAGAGGACCTGGTTGACCCTGTTCGCCAGCGCATTCGCCACGATCTTCTATCTGTTTCTGGTTTATACGGTGCTGTGGGAGAAGGGTGGTCAGGACAGGATCCGGGTGGATTCCGGACGGCAGGCGCGCCGGCCGTTCAAGGGGCTTCTCATCACCGTCTGCGCCAACATCCCCAACATTCTGCTGGGCGTTCTGGACATCGGCACGCGCCTTCTGATGAACCCCGAGGATCCGGATCGTCTGGCGGGGAAGATCAATTCGGTGGTTCGGGCCATCGTCCTTCTGTGGGAGGGCATGTACGCCGGATTTGTCAGCTATGCCCATTCGGTTATCCCGAACCATCCCTATCTCCTGTCCCTGACGCGGCTGGCCATCGTGATTCCCGCCCTGCTGGTGGGAGGCGCGGCCTATTGGATGGGGCTGAACAACAAGAGGCTGATGCAGCCCTTCGAGCTGAAGCAGCCCGACAAATCCCGCGCGGACAACGGCGGAGAGGGAAGAGCCTGAAAGAGAGGCAAAAAGCAAAAAGACCGTTCGATCGAGCGGTCTTTTTCACGTTCCGATTTCTTCACACCGTCACGCGGAGATTGTCCCTTGCGCACTCCAGTCCGAACTTCTCCAGCGCCTTCACGGTTTCGGCGTGGGTGGCGGGATGGAGGGTGCGGGCCAGGTGGCTCACCATGAAGCGGGAGCAGATCCCGGAGAAGGTCGCGGCCATTTCGGACACCATCACGGCGTTGTTGTGCTCGAAGATCCGGTAGTCCCCCCGGATGTCGCCGATGGTGCAGTCGAAAATCATGAGGTCCAGATGCCCGTATTCCATGAGAGCACGGTAGGTCTCGTAGAACATCCACGCGCCGTCGCAGCCGTAGAAGAAGCGCTTTCCATCCTCCTTCGACTCCACGGTGAAGTGGACGGGATCCTCCGCGGTCCTGTGATTGGCGGCGTACGCGCGGACCACGTACCGGTCCAGCTCCAGCGTATCGCCGGCCTTCATCGGGTGAAAGACCGCGCCGTCCGATTCCAGCCGGCTGAGGGTCTCCCGGGAGAAGTGATCGCCGTGGGGATGGGTCAGGATCACGTCCGTGACGTTCCGGTACAGTCCTTCGTAGCCGAAGGTCCTTTCAAATTCATAGACGCAGGGACCCGGGTCGATCAGCAGTCCATCGTCCACCAGCAGGGAGGAAAAACGGCGGAAATCGGGGGATGCGTCGGCCTTTCGGATGTCCCAGTCAGCCGCGCCGGTTCCGAGAAACAGCAGTTCCACAGCAGCTCACTCCTCCACCGTCATGTCGAAGGTCACCAGATAATTGGCGATGGACACGGAGAATGTGTAGCTTCCCGGCGGGATGGGCTCGGACGCGACAACGGCGGCTCCCCGGCGGCTGTCTCCGTCGAACATGTCAGGATAGGAGGTCATATCCAGGGTCCCGGAGATGGAATCGGCGACCTCGGAGGAGATCAGACCGATGCTGCAGACCGCGTCTTCGGGATACCACAGCTCCTCGTCGGTGAAATACAGGACCAGGGTGTTTCCTTCGATCACGGCGGGCTTCGCCAGCTCCAGATCGATGATGGAGGAGACTTCCACGTTTTCGGGCACCTCTGCGGGACCCTCCTCGGGCGCTTCCGTCTCCGGGCTTTCCTCAGCCGGTGATTCGTCTGCAGCGGCGGATACGGAGGGCTCGGGATCGGCCGCGGTCGTTTCTGATTCCTCTCCGGAACGGCTGCGGGAGCAGGAGACGCTCATGGCAAGCAGCGCGCACAGGAGGAGCATTGTGATTCTTTTCATGGCGTGAAAAACTCCTTCGTGTGGTTGTAACAAGGTGGACATGTTTATTTTACCATGTTTCGGGGGAAAATCATAGCACTATTTATGAATTTTTTACGTCCTGCCTGCTCCGGAGACGATGCGTTCCGGATCAGGACCGAAAAACAGAAGCCCGGCCGGGCGAAATCTTCCCGCAACCCATTGACAAAAAGGTGCGCCTCTGTTATAATAACGCTGTTAAACCATCCGGAAAAGGAGATATATCATCATGAAGAGAATCCGTACCCTGACCAACCGTACCCTGAAGTCCTCCGCGAAGAACGGCGGCTGCGGCGAATGCCAGACCTCCTGCCAGTCCGCGTGCAAGACGTCCTGCGGTGTTGCCAACCAGAAGTGCGAGAACAAGAACAACAAATAAGCTGTCTTGCTTTCCGATAAAATACCGCTTGCCCCGGACCGGCAGGCGGGTTTTATTTGTAAGCCCGGATTTTTCCGGACAGGACGGCGGACGGGAGTCTGACCATGATCCATCGATATGAACTGAACGGCTACCGGATCGTGCTG
>CACYWX010000466.1 GCA_902778205.1 uncultured Ruminococcus sp.
TCCGACCGGCTCCACCACCATCCTTGTGGCCGTCGTGACGGGCAAGGACATCACCAAGGATTCCATCAACGCCGCCATGAAGGCCCAGTCCTCCGAGTCCTTCGGCTACACCACCGAGAAGCTCGTGTCCTCCGACATCATCGGCATGACCTACGGCTCCCTGTTCGACGCCAACCAGACCATGGTCACCAAGATCGACGACGACACCTATCAGGTTCAGGTTGTTGCCTGGTACGACAACGAGAACTCCTACACCAGCCAGATGGTTCGCACCATCAAGTACTTCGCGGAGCTCAACTGATCGCTTCGTTCTGATCAAAGACCGGGGTCCCCTGCGGACTCCGGTTTTTTCTCCATGTTTTTTTGGCGGAAAACAACAAATCCGCCTTGACACGGGAACTAATTTATGGTATGATTAAGGTATCGATACCGGGCGTTCACATTATCACCGGATTTTACATCATGGAGACTTGTTATGGAAACAAAACGGAACCTCAAGTACTTCACCGCGCCGCCCTTTAACGCCGCGACCATCGTCGGTCTGGTCGTGGCGGTGCTCGGACTGCTCTACTGGATCTTCTTCGGCGGACGCAGAGGCGGCGCCAATACTCTGATCGGCGTTCTCGGCACCATCGTAGGCGTTGCCGTCATGGTATTCTCCTCCGGCGGAAAGTCCACGGACTCCGATATCGACTTCCAGATCGCAGAGCGCGTCAAGAATCTGCAGGAACAGAACGAGAAGAGACACGAGGTCTATGAAAAGTCCTTCCTGAAGCAGCGCAAGCCCATCGATCTGAAGGGCTACGACTTTGAGCCGAAGGATTCCGAATTCTACTACAAAAAGGGCGCCGACGGCGTGGGCCGCACCAACATTTACCAGGCCGTCAACCTCATTTTCACCAGTGAGAAGGTCTTCCTGCTGGGCAGACGGTTCTCCATCCTGGACGAGAGCATCGACGAGGAGATCGAGGGCCAGTATTTCTACACCGAGCTGTCCAAGGCGACGGTTGAGGAAAAGGAATACCATTACAACAAGGGTAAGTACAACATGAAGGCGAAGTACAGCGTCTTCCAGATCCTCAAGACCGACGGCGAGCCGATTTTGAAGATGTGCGTGGACACCGGCGCCGACATCGATACCTATACCGATCAGATCACCCGTGTGATCGCCACCCGTCAGAAGGATTTGGCCAAGAGAGCCGAAGAGACCGCTGCCAGACGCGCCGAGTTCCGCGCCAAGGTCGCCGCTGAAAAGGCCGCCGAAGCCGAAGCCATTGCCGCCGGCAAGTCTCCCGAGGAGATCGAAGCCGCCATCAAGGCCGCCGACCAGGCCCTCGAGGACGCCAAGAAGGCCGCCAGACAGGCCGAGATCGAAGCCGAGAGAGAGACCAGAAGAAAGCACTAAAGCACTGATCCACCTGTGGAACTGTCAGAGGATCCGTATCCCGGGTCCTCTGTTTTTGTGAAAGAACGGAGCGTGTCCAATGGAAAAGCGATTCAGAAACGGAGAGATCACCCTGTCCTTTCCCGGGAGCGGCGGGGAACCGGTCTCCGATGTGATCGAGTACATCACATTCGGGGAGGGAGAGCGGGATCTGTGCATGATCCCCGGCATCAGCGACGGACTGCGGACGGTGGAGGGCCTGGCGTTCCCGTTTTCCCTTGCGTATCACCGTTACGCGAAGGACTTCCGCGTCTTCGCCATGAGCAGGCGGCGGAACATTCCGGAGGGCTATACCATCCGCGACATGGCCCGGGACGCGCTGGCCGCCATGGAGGAGCTGGGCATCGGCCAGAACGGTCCCATCGATCTTCTGGGCGTCTCCCAGGGCGGCATGATTTCCCAGGAGATCGCCCTGGCCGCGCCGGAGAGGATCCGCCGTCTCGTGCTGGCCGTCACCATGCCCCGTCCCAACGACACGGTCCGGGAGGTGCTGAGCCGCTGGATCGAAATGGCCGAGGCTGGGGACACGGTGTCCCTCATGACCGACACGGCGGAGCGCACCTTCATCGGGAACCACGTGGGCGCGTACCGGACCGCCTACGGCCTGTACGGACGGCTGAACGAAAAGATCCCCGGTGGCGTGCAGGGAACGGAGCGGTTCATCCGGGAGGCGAAGGCCTGCCTCGGACACGACGCCTGGGACAGACTGCCCTCCCTGAACGTGCCGACTCTGGTGCTGGGCGGCACCGAGGATGCCATCGTCAGCGGAGAAGCGTCCCGCGAGCTGGCCTCCCGGATTCCCGGCGCGCTGCTCCACATGTTCGAGGGCTACAGCCACGGAGCCTTCGAGCAGGCTGCAGACTTCCACGAATGGATCCTGGACTTCTTTACCGCGCCGGACGACAGCGTGCGGAACATGCTGAAATTCCACGGACCGGAGAAGGATCGGGAGCCGTTCCCGTTCTCATAACCAAAAAACGCCGGGGCAGATCCCAAACAGGATCCGTCCCGGTTTTGCTTCAGCTCGTTTACGCTTCGTATTCCCAGCCCAGTCTGAGGGCCTTTTTGTTTTTGTCGATCAGAGCCGCTCTGGCGGGGGGAATGCTTCCCACCAGATACTCCTCGAATTCGTCGATGCCGAAAATGCCCGTGGCCTTCAGAATGGCGCCCAGCATGATGACATTGGCGAAGCCCATGAGGTCGTGCTCGTTGGCCAGACCCGTCGCCGGAACGTACACCGCCGTGATGTCGTCCCGAGCACTCTTCTTGTCCACCAGGGTGGAGTCGCAGAACAGGGTGCCGCCCTTGGCGATCTTCGGCGTAGCATCCACCTGATAAG
>CACYWX010000467.1 GCA_902778205.1 uncultured Ruminococcus sp.
GCCCCGATGCAGGCGTCCAGGATACTCCGGATGTTCTCCACGGTATCGTTTAGAAACGGCAGGATTGGCGTCAGCCAGACCACAGTGGGAATCCCTCTGCGCCGCAGTGCTTCCAGCACCTCGATGCGTCTTTGGGTGGTGCACACATTGGGCTCCACGATCCGGCAGAGCTCGTCATCAAAGGTCGTCAGGGTCATCTGCACCACGCATTTTGCCCGCCGGTTGATGGCGTCCAGAAGCTCCAGGTCCCGGAGGATCCGGTCGGACTTGGTCTGGACCGTGGCGCCGAAGCCCTGGCGCAGGATGATCTCCAGACATGCTTGCGTCAGCTTCAGCTCCTCCTCGATGTGCATATAGGGGTCCGACATAGCCCCGGTGCCGATCATGCACCGCTTCCGCTTGGACTTGAGGGCCGCCTCCAGGAGGACCGGCGCGTTTTTCTTCACCTCCACGTCCTCAAAGGGATGGGTGAACTGATAGCATTTGCTCCGGCTGTCGCAGTAGATACAGCCATGGGTGCAGCCCCGGTAGATGTTCATGCCATACCGTCCGCCGCTGCCCGTGAGAATTCCCTTCGCCTCCACAAAATGCATGCCCTGCGCGCCTCCTTTCTCCCGACATCGGTGCTCCCGGCGTCCAGCCTCATTATACCACAAAACTCTGCACCTTCCACCCCCAAACGCAGAGAAACGGTCCCGGATCAAAGGGCTGATCCGGGACCGCGTTTTCGTCTCAGGTGATACCGATGCTGTTACCGCTCCATGAATCTGTCATAGGCGGCCTGTTTCACGTCCAGCACATCCTGCAGGCCCATGCTGAAGCAGTTATCGATCATCTCGTCATAGGTCGCCCCGATGTCCACGGAGCCGTCGATGACCTTGCCCATGTACTCCTCCAGATAGGTGCCCACATCGCCGGCCTTCGCCGCGTAGAGCTCGCTCTCCTGGGAGGTCATGTCGCCGTAGCAGGTGTAGGCGGTGCCCCGGTTCTCCGGATACCAGATGTCCTTGCAGCTCTGCTGAATCTCGTTTTCCAGAGTGTTTCTGGGGTCCAGCCGGGCGGGATGCTGAGAGGCCGGGGTAGAGTTGCCCAGGGTCAGGGCTGTGGCGAAGAACACGCCGTAGCCGTTGGGATCGTGGAGGATCAGGTCGGTAAAGATGGGCGTGCCGTCCACCATGGTATAGTGCTCGCCCTCGTTGCCGAAGAACGCCGCCAGGCTGCCCTCCTCGGTGTACCACCAGTTGAGCCAGCCCAGGGCGGTCTCCAACTCGTCACAGCTGGTGGTGACGCTCCAGGCGTGCTCGCCGTCGATGGAGATGGCCAATCCGCCCACCTCCACCGCCTCGCCGGGAGTCTTGGTCACATCCCCCATGGGGACCGCGGCAAAGTCGTAGCTGCCGGTGTAGTAGTTGGGGGCCCAGTCATCAGAGAAATAGTTGGTGCCGCCCACCCAGACACCGGCGCTGTCGTCCGCCACAAAGTTGGAGACGTTAAAGGGTCCCACCTCCAGATAGTGGGTGAAATAGCCCTTCTGGTGCCAGTCCGCCAGCATCTGCATGTACTCCACAAATCCCGCGCCCTGACAGAACAGCTCCACCTTGCCGTCCACCGCCTCAAAGGCCGGTCCCTCGGAAACGGGCATTCCGTAAAGAGTCCTGTCCGCGGCGACTCCGACGGTTTCGGCAGGCTCCCGGGGCGGCGTCCGTCCCACGCCCCCCAGCGGTTCGTCGGGAGGAAGCCGTCCGCACCCGCAGAGCAGGAGCAGCAGCAGGGCGAGGGCGGCGGATCTTCCATTCTCCATATCAGTAGGTCATGGTGGCGTCGATCAGCTGGCAGACCAGCTTCAGACAGTCGATATTCCGGTTGTCGGTGAAGAATCCGTCGGTCAGGGCGGACCAGCGCTTCTTCTCCTCCGGGGACCGTTTGGCGTAGCCGTATCCGGGCAGGTCCACCAGATAGAGCTTCCGGTCCACGTCGTAAAAATTGATCGTGATGGTCTTGCCGGGCTCTCCGCTGACCCGGGCGAGATTCTTCCGGTTCAGCAGGCAGTTGATAAGGGAGCTCTTTCCCACGTTGGAACGCCCGGAAAAGGCGATCTGGGGAAGGCGGTCCGCCGGGAACTGCTTCGGGAGCCCCGCCGTGATCTTCAGGGACACGTTGTTCAGATTCGGTTTCATGGGTCAGATCCTCAGAGGCGGGTCCTCGGCTGGCTGGCGGGCTGGGGCGGGCAGAGGGGAGCCTCCGCCTTTTCCGGTTCCGCCGGAGCGTCCAGGGAGGGAAGGGAGAGGGATTCCGGAACAGCCGGACGGATCAGGGCGTTCGACAGCACGTCCGTCAGGGTGTCACAGGGGATGAAGGTCACCCCGCCGCGCACCGTCTCGTCCATTTCGGCGATGTCCCGCATGTTGTCCCGGGGTATCAGAATGGTCCGGATCCCGCGGGTCCAGGCGGCGGTGGCCTTTTCTCTCAGACCGCCGATGGCCAGGACGCGCCCGGTCAGCGTGATCTCTCCGGTCATGGCCACGTCGTGACGGACGGGGATGCCGGACAGAGCGGAGACCAGGGAGGTGGTCATGGTGACGCCGGCGGAGGGTCCGTCCTTGGGGACCGCTCCCTCGGGCACGTGGATGTGAATATCCTTCGTTTTATAAAAGTCCTTCGGGACGCCGTATTCCTCGGAGTGAGCCCGGAGCCAGGTCACGGCGATGTGGGCGGATTCCTTCATGACGTCGCCCAGCTGGCCGGTCAGCTCGATCTTGCCGGCGCCGTCCACGGG
>CACYWX010000468.1 GCA_902778205.1 uncultured Ruminococcus sp.
GGCTGGCAAAGGGAAAGATTCACTGTTCCTGCCTGATGTGTAGGGAAAAATCATACGATAACCCGTCGATTCCGGATCTGCGCAAGCAGGAGGCTTTTCAGGAACAGATGAAAGAACTGTAAGGAACCAGGCATTATGACGCGTTCAGGAGGATACTCGGAAAAAGAGCATAAAAGGGGCAAAGCATTTCCGCCCGCACTATGACCGGAGAAAGAAAACGTGGCGGGTGGACTTCGAAGATCGGGACTCGGAAGAAGGCGGTCTTCTCTATGTTGCCGGAGAATTTGCGAAGACGGGGCTTTACTTCCCGTATAACGACTCCGGGACAAAGGGCAGGGAATACCCCGGTCACGCGCACAGCTTCGAGGGTGTGCTTCACGCTCTGCTGGACGATCCGGCGGGATTCAGCATAGAAGGCTTCGAGGAATCCTATTCCGAACAGGAGAGGGACATGCTCCGGGCGGTACGGGAGAGACTGCTCGAAATCGAAAAAGAAGAAGCAGGTACGTCATAAATACGGCGCACCTGCTTTTGTATTTTATTCTTCTTTTCTTCTCCCGCAAGCCAACGCGGCGAGGGAGAGGCAGACCGTTACGATCCACCCGCCGCCGAGCATGGATCCGCACCCCTTTTTGCCGAGTTGGACGGACGCAGTTCCTTCGGACGAGGAGACGGCAGACTGTGCATCAGCGGCTTGTTTAGGTTCTTCCGCCTCCGTCTCTTCCGGGATCACTTCCGGTTCGGGAGCTTCGGGAACGGCTTCCGCGGCGGGTTCGGGAACCTCTTTCTCATCATCAGGGGCTTCGACGGGAACATAGACGCCGCCGAGCTTCTCCGCGAAGGTTTCGGCAAGCAACTCGTTTCTGCGCTCAGCCGAGACGCCGTCCGGCTTGTAATGTATCCCGAAGGAATTGCTGCGGTAGTTGTGATAGCTGAAGCCGACGCCATACAGGGTCAAAAGATCGATCATATCGGAGACCCAAATCTCGCCGCCCCGGTCCTCCTCGAAGCAGTGGATCCCCGCGCCGAACTCACCGCAGAAGAGCGGTACATCTGCTTTCGCCGAGGCCTCCAGATTCTTCACAATGGCGTTTTCGAGCATCACCCGGTCGATGCCGGTGATAGAATCAGCCGCGTACATTTCGATCGTCGGGGCGACGGACGCGCCGTCTTCCGCGTTTTCCACTTTGATCTGCGCGGCAGCTTTGTAGGTGTGCCCGGTCACGGGAAGAATGTTGACACATGTCATGTTCGCCGAACCGACCACCCCCTCGATCAAGAGGGCCCGCTTGTCGTCATAACCCACGGACGTGGAGACAGTACCGCTTCCTGACCCGTCGTCCGACCAAAAGCTGAAATTCCCCGCGGTATCCTTGTCTTCGCAGACGATCGTGCGGATCAGTTCCCCCTGCTTGTCATATTCATAGATTACCAGGTTGTCTCCATAACACTTTCCGCCCGCACCGAGGCCGCTGACATGGAGGCTGACGCCGAGAATGTCCACGGTTTTAGAAATCTTGGCGATGGAGGTCTCAGCGTACTGCCAGCCATCCGCGCCGACATCGACGCCATTACCATACTGCGCCGAAATCCACGTGAGTCCCGAAGCCCTGACTTCTTCGCTGTCCGGATAGGAGCAGTCCTCGTCCTCCGTTCCCGCCCACGCAAATCCCTGGTGGGTGAGATCGGACGGTTCGTAGCAGTGAAATTCATACGCGTAATTGTCATCTTCGATTTCAATATACTGTTCGGTTCCTTTGAACTCCCACAGCATCTCGCCGGTGGACGGATCTTTTGTCCCCTCCGCCTTTTCAATGAAGATGATGTGATTCCGGTCGATCTCCCGGATGGCGTCGACGGTTTCCTGCGCGAGCTGCTGCCACACGCGGAGCCCGTCGTGCGCGTCCGTCTCCCCAACGGGCCGCGGCTCATTGACAAGTCCGTATCCAAGGATGGCCGGCTCGTCGGCATAACGGCGAGCGATCTCCTGCCAGAGCGCGGTGAACCGCTTCTGGTTCTCCTTGTCCGTCCAGAGCGAATCTCCTTCTCCCTGGGACTGATACCCTCCCTGCGGGAAGTGAAGATTCAGCAGCAGCCGGATACCTGCGTCTTTCGCCCACTTCACGTTTTCGTCGAGCCAGGCGAAGCCTGTTTCGAAATATTCGTAAGGCACGTCGTCCGATTCTAAGACGCGGTAGTTCAGGTAGTACCGAACGGTGTTGAAACCGAGTTCTGCCAGCTCCAGGTAGCTGTCCGCATTGTTGTGTCCGGTCGGAGGCTCCGCGGAATCGGAGAAAACATCGTTTTCAAACGCGATGCCGTGGATCACGTATTCCGATCCGTCCTCCAGACAGAAGCAGCGTCCGTTGGTTCTGACAAAACCGCTGATTTCGGTGTCCGCCGCTCGGACGGTTCCGACAAAACAACCGGAAAGCATTGCAAAAAGCAGCAGTACCGCGGTGATCCGAGCGGATTTTGGATGAATTCTTCTGTCAAGGATCGGCATTACATATACTCCTTGAAATCATCGAGGGGAGCATCGAAATCCTCGGACATTTTGATTTGACCCCGATAGATTCCATAAGGTCTCCGCTTTTGTCCCTCAGGTTCCGACGCATTCCCTTCTGCAGTTTCCTTTTTCAGGAATTTCAGATACCGTATCACTTTATCCAGAATTTCCTCGGATGTTCCTTGTGCTTCTCGGATCAATGTCTCGAATGTCATAACACAGTCCCGCCCTCGCTTTTCTCATAGT
>CACYWX010000469.1 GCA_902778205.1 uncultured Ruminococcus sp.
TGCCACGGGGTCAGGACATAGAACTCTCCGAGCAGGTACCGCCGGATGCTCTTCCACTCCCGGATCCCCTCCCGCAGAGGCGAGAAATCCGGATCGGGATTCATGACGAAGGAGGAGGACACGTTCAGCACCGGCAGATAGGACGCGCGCCAGATGTAGACGTCCGAGGTGGGTCCTCCCTCAAGCTGTCCGGCAGATTCCTTGGTGGACGCGCCGCAGAAGGGGATCCAGCGGTTGAAGGCGGTGGTCATGGACAGGCGCAGGGAGGTCCAGGTCCGGTCCGCGTCGCTTCTCAGCAGGGGAACGCCCCGCCGCATGGACTCCAGATCGTTCCGGCCTCCGCCCGACGCGCAGGAATCCACGAAGCCGCAGCCGCCGAAGGAGGTAGTGCAGGCGATGATGTCGTCCCACATGCGGTAGTGGGCGTCGATGAACCTGCATTCGGTGATGCCGGACCTCTCCTCCCCCTCCAGGGAGTCAAGATGCCGCCATAGTCCCGCTGGGTCGCTGTTGTTGTCCTCCCGGTACATCTCCACCCGGTTCTTCCGGAGAGTATCGGTGATCTTCCCGAGGGTCCAGCGGTAGCAGTCCGGATCGCCGATGTTGTTGGAGACTGCGCCGACTCCCTCCCGCCGGATGGCCCAGCGGACGTCGTAGCCGTAATTCTTTGCCAGATTCTCCGGATCCGTCACCCGCTCCGGCTCGAACCACAGAAGGGTCTTCATGCCGTGTTTCCGGGCGAAGTCCGTGGATTCGCGGAAGCTGTCCCCCGGCCATTTGGCGGGATCGAAGGTCCAGGTTCCCATGGTGCCCCACCAGTCGCTCTCCGGGGAGGAATTGTCCGGCGCGGCATACCATCCGGCGTCCATCCAGCGGAAATCCACCTTCACGTCCTCCGCCAGCATCTTCTCCATGCTGCGCCTCCAGGTGAAATGGCGCTCGGAGATGCTCCCGTCGGAGTTCGGAAGACCGGTGTCCCCCGACAGACAGCAGGTGGAGAAGGGCTCGAGGGGAGTTCCGCGTCCGTCCGCCTTCGGAAGGTTGTACTTCACGAACCATGCCCGCCAGAAATTCGTCGCCCATGCCTCGTCCCGGACCGTATAGGGCGCCGCGACGAAGAGGGCCGTCCGGATCTGCTCCCCGGGCTTCAGAGGCGCTTTGAGATTGTTGACCGAGCGGAGGACCGCACGGGTGAAGGTGCCGCTGGGCGTCTCGGAGGAGCGGAACTCCGCCGTCCAGGTGCCCGCCCAGCCGATGGCCAGCATCGCGCCGCCATTGCCGAATTCCAGATTGAAATAGGGGAAGTTCACATGGGTGGCCCGGCCGCTGTTTGAGGTAAAGATCACGGGGGAGTCCGCGGGATTCAGGGTATAGGGTCTGTAGGAGGATTCATGGTCCCCGAGGATCCCCTTCAGCTGGGGGTACCGTCCGGGGATACAGAGCTCAGCCCGGGCGTCCGAGATCACCGGGCTCATGCTCTCCCCGGGATTGCGGAACCGGACCGTCCACTCGCTGACGCCGAAATCCGCGTAGTGCGCTGCCTCGACGGAGACGTACAGGGTGTCGGCCAGCTTCCATTCCGCGGTCCATGTGGTCTTCGCACCGTCCCGCTTCTCCTCCGAGGACACCGGGACAAGGGATCCGCCGAAGCCCCGGTATTCCTTCCCGTCCGCGGAAAAACAGAAGGGGATCCGCTCCGGGTGCTCCATCCATCCGGAAAACCGCTCCGTCTCCGCGGGATTTTCGTAGTTTCGCTTCATCGTTTACTCCTCCGTTCGTTCCGGATTCTGTCCGTATTGTAGCATATCCGGCGGGATTTGAAAAGGGGATCCCGAAAAAAGCGGACCGCAGGAGGCGCATAAAAATCATGTTCGGGACTTGACCGTTCCTCTCCGGCATGGTACAATACCGTTATCCGGAGGAGCGCCGCGGCAGAGCCCACTCCGGAACGCCCGTCTCACCGCCGCTCCGGCCGAACGCCGCGAATCCGAACGCTATGGACGAACTGAATTTCAAAGCCGTATCCGATTTTCTCCTCACCGCGGGCGTCAGTCTGCTGCGCGGGCTGCTGATCCTCGTCGTCGGCCTGTTCCTGGTCCGCTGGATCGTGAAGCTGGCTGAGAAGAGCAAACTGCTCTCAAGGCTGGATCCCTCCGTCCGCCTGTTTCTGAAAAACCTTCTGAGGCTGGTCCTCAGCGTCGCCGTGGTCCTGACGGCCGCCAACGTCCTGGGGGTGCCGCTGACCTCCCTCATCACCCTGTTCGCCTCCGCCGGGGTAGCGGTGAGCCTGGCCATGCAGGGCGCGCTGAGCAATCTGGTGGGAGGGCTGACCCTTCTGATCCTGAAGCCCATCCGGTCCGGGGAGTTCGTGAAGATCGGGGACTACGAGGGCACGGTGAAATCCATCGGGGCCTTCTACACCGAGCTTACCACCTTCGACAACCGGCGGGTCAGCCTGCCCAACAACACCCTGACCAACACCGCCGTGGTCAACTACACCCGGGAGGGCACGCGGCGGGTGGACGTGGTCTTCTCCGTCAGCTACGGGAGCGATACGGACCGTGTGTACGAAACGCTCCGATCCATGGTCTCGGGGCTGGACGGCATTCTGACCGATCCCGCACCCACCGTGGTCATGCAGAAATGCTCCGACAGCAGCGTCGACTTCACCGTCCGGGCCTGGGTCCGGTCGGCGGATTACTGGGACGTGTTCTTCCGCATGACCGAAGCCGGGAAGCGCGCATTGGACGAAGCC
>CACYWX010000470.1 GCA_902778205.1 uncultured Ruminococcus sp.
CCGTGGTGGGAGCCCTAGACCGGTCCGATCTGGTGCTGGAGGCGGAGGAGCTTGGAAAGACCGTGGTGGAGGCGTTCCCGGATTCCGACATGGCACGGCAGTACCGGACTCTGGCGGACGCGGTGCTGATGGCGGCGGGAGGCTTGTCATGACGGCGGGGCTGAAGCGTCTGGGTGAGCGTCCCGTGCGGGAGGTCCGGATCGGAGACGCGGATCCCTCCGCCCTGTTCGACACGGGGCTGGAGTATTCCGCACCCGCCCGCGGCACCTGGAACATCGTCCACACCGGCATGCTGATCCCGGAGGCCCATGAGATCTTCGTCTGCGCCCAGGGATGTCTCCGGGGCGTGGTGCTGACGGCGGCGGAGATGGGGGCTGAGGAGCGATTTTCCACCGTGGCGGTCCGGGAGAACAACGTCACCGACGGGGATCTGGAGGAGCTGCTCATCGAAGGGGTGACGGACATTCTGGAGAAGCTCCCCGTCCTGCCTCCGGCGGTCCTGGTGTACACCAGCTGCATCCACCACTTCATGGGGGCGGATCTGGATCATATGTACCGGACCCTGCGGGATCGGTTCCCCGCTGTGGCCTTCACGGACTGCTATATGAACCCCATCATGCGCAAATCCGGCCTGACTCCGGATCAGCTCATGCGCCGCCAGCTGTACAGCCTGCTGGAAAAGCGGCCGGCTCATCCGAAAAAGGTGCTGATGGCGGGAAACGACTTCGGATGCGATCCCGGAGGGGATTTCGACGCGCTTCTGTGGGCGGGCGGCTATGAGCTCTGCGAGCTGCAGCGGACCCGGACCTTCGAGGAGTACCTGACTCTGGCGGAGGCCTCCGTCTGCGTCACCAACCAGCCCGCCGCCATTCCCGCCGGAGAGTTGCTCCGGGACCGGTTCGGCATGAAGCACCTGCATCTCCCCTTCAGCTTCGATTACGGGGAGATCCGACAGAACTATGAGGCCCTCTGCGGCGTCCTCGACGTTCCCGTTCCCGATCTGCGGATCCGGGAGGAGGTCTGCGAGGCCGCCCTGACCCGCGCGAAGAATACCGTCGGGGACGCGCCTGTGGAGATCGACTACACCGCCTTTTCCCGGCCTCTGAGTCTGGCGCGGCTTCTGCTGGACCGAGGCTTCCAGGTGACAAGGGTGTATCTGGACGGCGTCAGCGGAGAGGAGCGGGAGGATTTCGCCCTTCTGAAGCGGGACCATCCGGATCTGCTCCTGTCTCCCACGGTCCATCCCGTCATGCGGGTGGCGGACCGGGAGCGGGAGGAAAAGACCCTCGCCGTCGGACAGAAGGCCGCCTATTTCGCCGGGACGCCGTATTTCGTGAACATCGTGGAAAACGGCGGGTACACCGGCTTCGACGCGGTCTCCGGCCTCGCTTCCCTCATGGAGGAGGCATGGCGGGAGGAAAAGGACACCCGGTCGCTGATCGGGATCAAGGGAATGGGGTGCGGCGCATGTCTCTGAAGCAAACGGCCAGGATCATCTCCACCTACGCGGGAGACACCTCCGGAGTGGCGTCCGCCCTGTTCGAACTGGGCGGCATGACCGTCATGCACGACGCCTCCGGCTGCAACTCCACCTACAACACCCACGACGAGCCCCGCTGGTACGACACGGACTCCCTGGTGTTCATCTCCGCCCTGTCCGAGACCGAAGCCATTCTGGGGGACGACGAAAAGCTCGTCGGCGACTGCGTCCGGGCGGCGGAGGAGCTGAACCCGCGCTTCGTCGCCGTGGCCGGTACGCCGATTCCCATGATGACCGGCGTGGACTTTGACGCCGTGGCCATGGAAATCGAAGCGCAGACCGGGATCCCCGCCTTCGGCTTCTCCACCGACGGCATGCACAGCTATGCCTCCGGAGCCTCCATGGCCTTCGAAGCGCTGGCCCGCCGCATGGTCCGGAAACCCGATGGGAAAAAGGAACCGGGCGCGCTCCGGGTGAATCTGCTGGGCCTGACCCCGCTTGACTTCTCCGTGTACGGCGCGCCGGAGGCCATGAAGCGGGTCCTCGGGCAGCGCGGGATCGAGGTGTGGTCCTCCTGGGCCATGGGCTCGACCCTCGACGACGTCGCGCATTCCGCGTCGGCCGACGTGAATCTGGTGGTATCGTCCTCGGGACTGGCGGCGGCGCGCACGTTCGAGGACCGCTTCGGGATCCCGTGGGTGACGGCGACGCCCTGCGGTGAGCGCTGGAACGACCGGACCGCCGACGCTCTGCGGGAAGCCGCTCGGACCGGGAAAAGCGTTCTCCTGCCTCATCTGCCTCCCGTCTGGGACACACGGCGGCTGGTCCTTGGCGAGGGGCTGACCGCCGCATCCCTGGCCTCCGCCCTGGCGCTCGAGACCGGGGAGCCCTGGTCCGCCCTGTCCGCCGTGGATGCGGATCCGGAGACGGACGGAGCTCTCTCGGACGCCGGGGTTCCCTTTGCCGCGGACGAGGACGACATCGCCCCGTATCTCGAGGGCTGTGAGATCCTCATCGCCGATCCCCTGTACAGGCCCGTATGTCCGGAGAACACCCGCTTTGTGCCTCTGCCCCACGAGGGCTTCTCCGGCCGACTCTTCCGGAAGGACATTCCGGATCTCACACGCGATCTCTCTCATTTCAGAAAGGAACAGAATCTATGAAACCCATCCGCATCCTCGCGCTCTTCCTCGCCCTCGCCATGCTCTTCTCCCTGGCGGCCTGCTCCGGCGGGTCGGACGGAGGACAAGCCGAAACCATCACCGTCAC
>CACYWX010000471.1 GCA_902778205.1 uncultured Ruminococcus sp.
ATGCTTGTATACAAATGTGAGCTGTCAGGATTATGCTCTGCGGCCAAGGGGGACCCTCGGGATGGGGCATCACTTTCACTTCGTGAAAGTGGGCGGCCAGAGCTGGTGTCCCTCCCGACGCCCGGCCTGCGCAAGGCCATTCAATTGGAAACGCGAAGCGTTTCCTTCCTCATAGTGTGAACACACTATAATATCGAGAGGTCGTCTATGATTCTCCACCCCACCTATGACATCAACGAAGCCGGGCATCTGACCGTCGCCGGACTGGACGCGGTCGAGCTGGCAAAGGAATTCGGCACGCCCGCCTTTCTTCTGGACACGGACGCGGTCCGGGCACAGTGCAGACTGTACCGGGACGCCTTCCGGACGTATTTCGGGGAATCCTCCCTGCCCGCCTTCGCCGGAAAAGCGCTGTGCTACAAGGGCCTGTACCGGCTCATCGCGGAGGAAGGACTGCTGGCAGACTGCGTGTCTCCCGGCGAGATCTTCACGGCGAAGGCCGCCGGCTTTCCCATGGAGAAGGTCTTTTTCCACGGAAACAACAAGACGGACGCGGATCTGCGCTTCGCCCTGGAATCCGGCGTCGGACACATCGTCGCCGACGGGGAGGACGAGCTCTGCGCGCTGGACCGGATCGCGGGAGAGATGGGCCTGAAGCCGCACATCCTTCTGCGCATCACCCCCGGCATCGATCCCCATACCCACCGGAAGATCTCCACAGGCAACGTGGACTCCAAGTTCGGCATGGCAATCGCCACAGGCCAGGCTCAGGAATTCGTCCGCCGTGCCCTCGGATACCCGAATCTGACCCTGGACGGCTTCCACTGCCATGTGGGGTCCCAGATCTTCGACACGGAGCCCTTCGAGGACGCCTGCGACATCATGCTGTCCTTCATGGCCCGGGTCAGGGCGGACACCGGATACGAGGCGGAGATTCTCAATCTGGGCGGAGGCTTCGGCGTGCGCTACACGGAAGAGGATCCCGTTGTGGACTACCGGGACAACATCCGGAGACTGGGCGCGGAGATCGACCGCATGTGCGCCCTCCACGGCGTGAAGAAGCCCGTGATCGTCATGGAGCCCGGCCGTTCCGTCGTGGCCGCCGCCGGATGCACGCTCTACACCTGCGGAACGGTCAAGACCATCCCCGGCTTCCGGAGCTACGTGTCCGTGGACGGCGGCATGCCCGACAATCCGCGCTACGCCCTGTACCAGTCCCGGTACACGGTGCTGAACGCCTCCCGCGCCGACGCCGACGCCGATTTCACCTGCACGGTGGCCGGCCGGTGCTGCGAGAGCGGGGACCTGATCGCGGAGGGCGTGTCCCTGGCGAAGCCCGTCCGCGGCGACGTCATCGCGGTGCTGGTGACCGGAGCCTACAACTACTCCATGGCGTCCCACTACAACCGCATCCCGAAGCCCCCGGTGGTGGAGTTGTCGGGCGGGTCTGCGCGGGTGGCCGTGCGCCGGGAGACCTATGCCGACCTGACGGCCTTCGACGTCTGAGAATTCCGCCTGTTTTCCGAACAGAAAGGAAGCATCGCTTGAGAATCGTTCAATTACTGAGTTCCCGGGAGGGTCTGATCTCCTTTCTGCTGAGCCTTCCCTGCATCCTCATCGCCCTGAGCGGCCATGAGCTGGCACACGGGTGGATGGCCTGGAAGCTGGGAGATCCCACGGCGCGGAACCTGGGCCGGCTGACCCTGAATCCCCTGAAGCATCTGGATCCCATGGGAACGCTGGCCATGGTCCTGTTCGGCTACGGCTGGGCAAGGCCGGTACCCATCAATCCCCGCTATTTCAAGAACAACCGCCGGGATTTCGCCCTGACCGCCCTGGCCGGTCCCATGGCCAACTTCGCCATGGGCTTCATCGGACTCCTTCTGGCGCACATCGTCGCTCTGCTGTTCGATCTGATGCCGCCCCAGACCCGGTTCGGCGCGGGCGTGTGGCAGGCCGTCTTCAGCATGGCCCACGGCTTCTGCACCATCAATCTGTCCCTGGGCGTCTTCAACCTGATCCCGGTGCCGCCGCTGGACGGGTCCCGGATCTTTCTGGTGTGGCTCCCTCCGAAGTACTATTTCGGCGTGATGAAGTACGAGCGGTACATCCAGCTGGCGCTGATGATCGCCCTGTGGAGCGGCATCGTGTCCCTTCCTCTGGGCTATGCGGTGAATGGAGTCTATGCCGCCATGAACTGGGTGATCACGCGGATCCCGGCGTTCCGGTGACGGCATGGAAGAATTACAGTTCAAGATCGAATCCTACGAGGGACCGCTGGACGTTCTGCTGTCCCTGGTGGAAAAGCATAAAATGGACATCGCGGACGTTCCCATCGGCCTGCTCTGCGACCAGTATCTGGCGTGGATGAAGCAGGCGGAGGAGCAGAACGTGGAGCTGGCCTGCGAATTCCTCTACATGGCGTCGGAGCTGATGCTCATCAAGAGCCGGATGCTCCTGCCGCGGGATCCGGAGAAAAACGAGGACCCCCGCCAGCCTCTCATGGACGCGCTGGCGGAATATCAGAGGGCCAAGCTGGCTGCCGCCGAGCTCTCCGACATGTACGCCCTCTACGGCGGACGCATGGCGAAGGAGCAGGACGACATCTCCCCGGACCGGACCTACGTGGCCGATCACGACGCCGATCTGCTGAGGGCCGCCCTGCACCGGGTCCTGACGGAAACCCGCCTGACGGAGCAGACCGCCCGGACCGCCTTCGACAAAATCGTACACGCGCCCCGGATCCC
>CACYWX010000472.1 GCA_902778205.1 uncultured Ruminococcus sp.
GGATTCCCGTCCCGCGTTCCTCGAGTCCTTCCGCGAGAGCGTGGAGGCGGCGAAGAAGCTGAACGTGCCCAACATCATCGCCACCACCGGCAACGAGAGAAGCGACGTCTGCCGTGAGGCCCAGTTTGACATCTGCGTGGAGACCCTGAAGCAGATGTCCGAAATCGCCGAGGCCGAGGGCATCATGATCGTGGTGGAGCCCCTCAACATCCTGGTGAACCACATGGGCTACTATCTGGTCACCACCGAGGAGGCCGTGAAGATGATCAAGGCCGTGGACAGCCCGAACTGCAAGATCCTCTTCGACATCTACCATCAGCAGATCTCCGAGGGCAACGTCATCCGCAACATCACCAACAACATCGACTTAATCGGCCACTTCCACATCGCCGACAACCCGGGACGCAACCAGCCCGGCACCGGAGAGCTCTGCTACGCCAACATCTTCAAGGCGATCCAGGCGACCGGCTACGACCGCTGGCTGGCCTTCGAGTGCGGCAGGACCGTGGACGTTCCCGATCTGGTCCGCGACATGCACTGCCTCATCGATCCCTTCTCGAAATGATCCGGACCTGATCCGGGCACATCTCTGAATGACTATCAGCCGGGCGCGTAGACTCCATGCGTCCGGCTGGCGGATTTTTCGGGACTTTCATTCATTATTACGTCAAATCTGATTCCGGAAAAATTCATGAACTTTGTAAAATATATGGAAAAACGGCTGAGGAAGCGGCGGACCTCACCGCCGTTTTCCCCGCAGGAGGAGGATTTCTCCTTCCTGCCTGATCCGCCGTTCGATTCCGGTTCCGGAACCTCCTCTCCCGCCCGGGTGTACCGTCCCGGAGCCCGGCTGGTGGGAGCGCGGAAGCTGTTCGCCCTCTGCATGGCCGCGCTTCTGGTGGTCATGCTCCCGGCCCTCCCCGCCTCCGCCGTCAATCAGTTCTCCTCCTATTCGCCGAACCGGGCGAGGATCCCGGGCTACGACAGGGTGTACGACGCCATGTACGACGCGGTGGCCTCCGGAAAGCCGTCTTTGGACCTGTACGAATATCAGGTGTCCGTGCAGGACTTCCTCGACATCTATTCGGACCTGTTCATCACCGCGCCGGAGTTCTTCTTCCTGTCCCCCCGGGTGGTGTATCACACTATGGACGGCGTGTTCTCCACAAGTGTGGTGGACGTCTATTTCAAGTACGAGATGAATCCGGCGGAGCGGGAGGCGGCGTCCGCGCTGTACGAGAAGGAATTGTCCTATATCGTGTCCCTGGTTCCGGAGGGTCTCTCCGAGGCGGAGCGGGCGCTGTTCGTCCACGACTATCTCATCGCGTCCTTCTCCTACGACGGCACGGAGACCATCTACGACGCCTACCACCTCTTCCGCTCAAGGAAGGGCGTCTGTCAGGCGTACGCTCTGGCCTATTCCGCCATTCTGCGGGAGCTGGGCATGGAGAGTGTGCTGGCGGTCAGCGAGGAGATGGGCCACGCCTGGAACGTGGTGAAGGTGGACGGGGAGTGGTACCACGTGGACCTGGTGTACGACGATCCTCAGCCGGACCGCTGCGGACGGGTCCTGCACGACTACTTCCTGCTGACCGACGATCAGATCCGGGAAAAGGAGCATATCTCCTGGGAATGCGCCGTGACCTGTACCTCCGACACCTATGTCCGCAATCCCCTCTGGGCCGGCGTCACCTCCCGCATGATCGCCGCGGACGGACTCTGGTACTACATCGACCCCGACGCCCGGAAGGTCTACCGCTCCCCTCTGAACCGCAGAGGCCGGGAGGAGGTCTTCTCCTTCGAGGACCGCTGGATGGACGGTGATGACGGACGCCGGTACTGGGTGGGCGTGTTCTCCGGCCTGTCCCTGTGGAAGGGCAGTCTGGTGGTGAACACCCCCGGGGAGGTCTGGTTCTGCGATCCCGATACGGGCGAGAGCAGACCGGTCCTGTCCCCCGGCGGCGCCGTCTACGGCTCCAACGTCTACAAGGGGACGCTTGAGTATCTGGTGGCTCCCTCTCCGAATCTGGAGGGCGGAGAACCCGTTTCCTCGGCGGTGCTGGACACCCTGGGAGCGTCCTCCTCGCCCCTCCCCTTCGAGGACGTGCCCCCCGAGAGCATTTATTATCCCGCCGTGAAGACCGTCCGGGAGGCCGGGCTGTTCGAGGGCGTGTCGGAGGACCGGTTCGATCTGTCCGCTCCCTTCTCGAGAGCCATGTTCGTGACGGTCATGGGCCGTCTCTTCGGCACGGACGTCTCCCTTTACGACTGGACCTCCTTCCGGGACGTGCCCCGGGGGACCTGGTACGCACCGTACGTGAGCTGGGCCGCGTCCGAGGGCATCGTGAACGGCATGGGCGACGGCCGGTTCGATCCGGATTCCGCCCTGACCCGGGAGCAGATGTACAAGATCACCGCCCTGTGCGGATCGCTTCTGGGCGTGGGACGGGACGCCGAGCCGGACGCGCTGGACGCCTGCCCCGACCGGGACCGGATCAGCTCCTGGGCGATCCCGGGAACCGCCTGGTGCCGGACCAACGGTCTCTTCTTCGGAGGAGGGACCGTGGGACCGCAGAAGACCGTGAGCCGCGGAGAAGCCGCCGTCCTGTTCGCCGCCCTTGCGAAAATGGCCGGGAAGGCCTGATTCCGATCCGTGAAGAAAGAAACCGAAGCCTGAGGTATATGAAAAAAAGACTGATTCCCGCCGTCCTCCTGATCCTGTCCCTTCTGTGCCTGACGGCC
>CACYWX010000473.1 GCA_902778205.1 uncultured Ruminococcus sp.
TTCCCCGTGTATATGGATCCGGATCTTACGGCTATGATAGCACAGGGGCGGCGGCCTTGTCAAGAGAAAACGGCGGAATCCGACGAAGCCGGATCACCGCCGGGCTTTGACTGTGTTTGTATTGACTTCCCGGCTGTTTTCCGGTATAATCGGATCGAAACACAGAACGGCGGGAGTCCGGCATGAGGCTGGTCCTGCTACCAAAAAACAATTACAGCGGTATCGAAATCTGAAGGGAGGCTCATCATGTACAGAATCATTCCCATCCCGGCGGGCGAGCCCGTCTCGGAGCTCTATTCCGTCCGGATCAACGGCGAAGCGGCTGACTGCTCCTTCTGCCGCGTGTCCGCCATGCCCTTCGACGTGGTATGGCCGGGTCATCAGCGTCCCCTGGATCAGACGGAGGAGGCTGCGTTCCTCTCCGTCGTCTCCGACGAGCCCGTCGCGGTGGAGGTGCGCCGCTCGGATTCCGCCGGAGCGATCCGTCCGGACTCCGACGTGACTGTGCGTCCTCTGCGCCACGGCATCAAGGCGGAGATTCAGGGAGACACGGCCCGCTTTGTCCTTCCGGGACCCGGGCAGTACAGCGTCGAGGCGGACGGCATGCATCACGCGCTGACCGTTTTCGTGGATCCGCCCTGCGATTTCGGCCCGAAGGAGGGACCGGGCGTCACCTACTACGGTCCGGGCGTGCACGACGCGGGTGAGATCCGTCTCAGAACGGGCGAGACGGTCTACATCGACGAGGGAGCGGTGGTATACGGAGGCATCATCGCCGAGGACGCCGCGAACATCCGGGTGGTGGGATACGGGATTCTGGACAACAGCCGCTCCGTCCGGGTGGAAAACGCCGCCTACGTGGAGCCGATGAAGTATCCCCTCGGGTGCATGAAGCTGTACCGCTGCGTCAACACGGAGATCCGGGGCGTGGTTCTGCGGGATTCCGGCGTTTGGACCGCCACCATGTTCCACTGCGACAACGTGATCTTCGACCGGTGCAAGGCCATCGGCATGTTGCGCTACAACAGCGACGGCTTCGACTTCGTCAACTCTGCCAACTGCGCCGTTCTGAACTCTTACCTGCGCAATTACGACGACGTCATCGTGCTGAAGGGGCTCAAGGGATGGGACACCCGGAACGTGGAGAACATCCTTGTGAAAAACTGCGTGACCTGGTGCGACTGGGGCCGGAATCTGGAAATCGGGGCGGAAACCTGCGCCGATGAATACCGGAACATCCTGTTCGAGGACTGCGACTGCATCCACGGAGCCCATATCCTGCTGGACATTCAGAACGGCGACCGGGCATATGTGCACGATCTGACCTTTGACAACATCCGGTGCGAATACTCGAAATACCAGACGGAGCCGGTCTATCAGGCGTCGGAGGACATGGTATACGCCCCCGACACCTCAAAGCCTTATCTGCCTGTGCTGATGAAGGCCCACCTCTACCGGGGCGTGTGGTCGAAGGACATGCTCTACGGCCGGAACCGGAGCATCACCTTCCGCAATATTCAGATCCTGGCGGATGAGGGACTGGACATGCCGCCGAGCGAATTCTCCGGAGCCGACGAGACCCACCGCACCTCCGACATCCGGATCGAGAACCTGACCTTCAACGGACGGCCGGTCCTGACCGCCGAAGCCGCAAACATCCGCCTGGGCGATTACGCCGAGCGGATCGACATGGTTCCGGAGGACGAATGAAAGGAGGGGAACCATGCTTCTCACAAGCCGGCGGGACATCGACAATCTGATGCGGGACAACGTCCGGTGGCTTGGGATCCCCGCCGTGGAGCGAACAAAAAAGGGACGCCTGTTCGCGGCATGGTACACCGGCGCGGACGGGGAGGATTTCGGAAACTACGTCCCCTTGATCCTCTCGGACGACGACGGTAGGACCTGGTCGGAGCCCGCAGCCACCGCGTGGTTCGGGAACGAGGCGCGGGCCTACGACGAATGCCTGTGGATCGATCCCCTGGGGCGGCTGTGGTTTGTGTACGCGAGACAGCCGGAGCACGCCGTTTGGGCCAGCGTCTGCGATGATCCGGACGCCCCGGAGCTCATCTGGCGCGAGCCGCGGATCATCGGACGCGACGTGATGCTGAACAAGCCCGTCGTGACGTCGGACGGACGCTGGCTCTTCCCCGTCGCCGTGTGGCGGGAGGGACTGACGGCAGGAATAAGCGCACTGACCTCGGAGGCGGAGGGTCCCCGGCTGGCGTACATATACGAAAGCCGCGATCAGGGAGAGACCTTCACGCGGCTGGGAGGCGCGGACGTGCCGGGGCGGTGGTACGACGAGCACATGATCTATGAGCGGCGGGACGGCTCCCTCCGGATGCTGGTCCGAACCTCATACGGCATAGGGGAGAGCGAATCCCGGGACGGAGGCGTCACCTGGTCCGCGGGACACGACATCGGATGGGGCGGACCCAACAGCCGGTTCCACATCCGAAGACTGCGCTCCGGCAGGCTCCTGCTCATCAACCACGTGGGCTTCACCGGCCGGAGCCATCTGACCGCCCTGCTCTCCGAGGACGACGGCGAGACCTGGCGGGGCGGTCTGCTGCTGGACGGGAGGCGGGACGTGTCCTATCCCGACGCGGCGGAGGCTCCGGACGGGACGATTTACGCTGTCTACGACCGGGAACGGTACGGCGCGGGCGAGATCCTCATGGCGCGCTTCACCGAGGAGGACGTCCTCCGGGGCAGCGGCGGAGACCTGGG
>CACYWX010000474.1 GCA_902778205.1 uncultured Ruminococcus sp.
ACTGAAAAAAGTCGCCCACGACGATGACCTGCTTGTGCCGCTTGCTTTTCTCTTCTGCGGCTGCGATCGACCGCCGGACTCCGGCAAATAGATCGTAACGGACCATCGAAATCTCGTCAATGACAATCAAGTCCGCCAGTTCCAGCAATGATCGACCATCCCTGCCTGTTTTTCCCTTATAGACATCTTCTGGGCCAGTGATACCTATCGGAGCGCGGAAGGCACTGTGGATGGTCATACCTCCCACATTCTTTGCAGCCTTTCCCGTCGGGGCTACCACTAGAACGTTCAGGCCTTTCTTGATTGCGTCCTGAATCATCTCTTTCACCGTAAAAGACTTCCCGGTTCCGGCGTCGCCAGAGACGAACAGATTCCGGCCTTTGAGGTAGGCGTCGAACGCGCATTGTTGTGATCGTGTCAGTTGGTTCATGGTTCAGTGGTTATTCCGCAAATTCTTCTGCGGTTTATTATTAGTCACTTGAGCTTTTCCGGTCCCTGAGGTAGCGGTACAACGCACTCTTGCTCACCCCGGTCGTGCGGGTAATCTCTGCTACCGAGCAGTTCCTGGATTCATACATTCGGATAGCGAGGTCCACTTTCTTGGAGTCTAGGAACGGATGCCCACCGTGCCGCCCTCGCGCCCTCGCCGCGGCCATGCCCTCGAGGGTGCGCTGCCGGATCAGTTCCCGTTCGAATTCGCTGATGCCTGAGAAGAATGTGAAGAGCAGCCGCCCTTGCGGAGTCGTGGTGTCCAGCCAGGGCTCCTTCAGGGACTTGATCTCGGTCCCGGCCTCGTGGATCTGTCCGACGATGCTGAACAGGTCCCGGACGGAGCGGCTGAGCCGTGACAGCTCCGCGACGACCACGACGTCGCCCTCCCGCAGGGCGTCGAGCAGGCGCCCGAGCTCCGGACGGTCGCTCCGCGCGCCGCTCACCTTCTCCTCGTAGATCCTCTCACACCCATCCTGCCGCAGCTGGTCGCGCTGCCGGTCCAGGCTCTGATCCTGGGTTGAGACTCTGGCATATCCTATTTTCATTGATTATAGTATTTTATGGGTTATTTGCGGGACATTGAATAAAACACCGGTTGCGGGACATTTTTCGTTTTGCGATATGTGGTTTTCTAGTTTAGGCTGATGTTGTCCCGCAAACGGTCGTTTGATGGACACTGATTAAGTTATAGTGAGGGACCATAGTTCTGCTTCTTTTCTGCCCTCTTCTTTTCGCGCTCTTCTTCCTCGCCCAGGCGGAGGCTTTCGTCGTAGATGCTTTCGCCCTTCGCTTTCGTTGTTGAAGTCGCAGGGGACTGGTGGGGCCCAGAGGCGGCGACATGGGGTACGCGAATAGGCAGATTCGGTTTAGCGCTGCTAGGCGGAGCTACATCCCGTCTGACGGAAAGCCTGGCCCTCCGGGACGGCATTCGTGAGTGCTTCTCCACAGTTGCCTGATGACTGTCACGGGTGAGCGTCCAGCCTTTCTTTTCCACGACTTTCTTCAGCCACTTGAAGTCCGTTCCTGTCTCGCTTCCCTTCCACGCGCAGCGGGTGGCCCGGTCCAGGTAGGTCACTCCGAAAGGCTCGCCGGTCCGTGTCCAGGAAAGGACGACGTAGGTGCCTTTCTTCGCCATGATGGAGCGGAACTCCTCGTAGGACTGTGCCTTTGCCGCAGCGGCGGCGGCGAGCGTCTCAAGGCGTTTCCTTTGCTCCTTCCTGGCGGACATGTTCGCCTCCTCGCACCGTTCCCGGATCCTCCGGAGCATCTCAACGCCGAGCTCCGTCTCCTTCAGTATCGGGGTGACGGGCTTGCCGTCCGGGGAGGTGCCGCTGGCTACGATCCGCTCTCCGTCACCGGCCCTCTCGATTTCCAGCAGGACGTTGTACCGCCGGAGCATGAGCCCCTGGATCTGCTCGAATGTCGAGAAATGCCACGTGATTGCATCCTCGAACGCGTCGATGATCTGCCGGGTGAGGGGCGTCGCGGAGTCCCTCTTAAAAGGAGGGACGACCTTCTTCTCCTTGTCGGCGCCGGCGGCGGGTTTCTTCTCGGATGGTTTCTTCTTCGGCTCTTCCGGCTCGGGGAAGACGACTTCCGTCTCGGTATCCGGCTGGGCGCCCTTCCGCCTCTGCGCCTTCCTTTCCTCCTCTTTCTCCTCCTCGTTGAGCACGACCGTGAAGCCGTACTTGGGGGCCAGGCGCTTGAGATTCTGGCGAAGGACGAGCCGCTCGAAGGAATCGTTGATCTTCTTTCCGTCCTGGCCGCAGCGCGTGGACACGACGTGGTAGTGTATCCTCTCGATGTCCGTATGCTTGTATATTCGGTACGGCTGGTCCTTGTAGCCGAGACACTCCATCACGTCGTCGACGAATTGGACGACGTCCTTTTCAGACAGTTCCCGATCGGTCTCGGACGGGTTGACAGACATGTGGAAGGCCTGGTTCTTGACCTTGCCGCGCTTAGCCGTCTTCAGATTGAGAATCATCAGGCGCTCGAACTCTTCCAGGAGCGTCCCTCCTTCCGGGACGTTCCGTGTCGCGAGGACGTGGCCGTCCTCGATGCCCATGAGCTCCTCCTCGGTCTCGTGGTCGCGGACGCCGGCTTCGCCGTCCATCTTCTTCTCGTTGTACGCGACGGCGGTCATGACGTTCGGGTTTGCAGGCTGGATCTTGGCTATCATACTATTCGAATGTGTCGGGTCGGCCGATGGCCGTGTTTTCCATGTGT
>CACYWX010000475.1 GCA_902778205.1 uncultured Ruminococcus sp.
AGGGCAAATGCTCGAATTGTCTTTTTCATCCACATAACCTCCCGTTGATTTCTTTGCAGGAATGTCAGGCGGCAGACCGGCAGGCCCCGCCAAGGCCAGTATACCGGAAAGTTGATGAAAAAGCAATCATACAATCAAAAGTTCATCGTCCTATACAAAAAACGATCCGCCGGATATCCCTTTCGGGACATCCGGCGGGCTGTGATCCGCAGGGGATCAGTCCTGCAGAAGGTAGTGCAGATAGTGCTCCGGATCGTTGAGGAAGTCCCGCATGGTCCGGAAGTGCTCTGTCTCCCGGTAGTCCATGGTCCGGATGCCGGCCTGGGTGAGCTCCAGGATCTGGGCCCCCGGGAAGGTCATCAGCATGGGCGAGTGGGTGGAGATCAGCAGCTGGGAGCCGTTTTTCACCAGCTGGTCGATCTCGGTGAGCAGCGTGAGGATGCGCATGGGCGACAGCGCTGCCTCCGGCTCGTCCAGGATATAGAGGCCGTGTCCCCGGAAGCGATTCTGCACGATGGCCAGAAAACTCTCCCCGTGGGACTGTTCGTGGAGGGACACGCCGCCGTAGGATGCGATGATGGGCGGCCCGAAACCGGGCTGCGCGTCCAGCTCGTCGATGTTGGTCGCCACATTGTACAGGCTCTCGGCCCGCAGGAAATACCCGTCCTCCGGATAGGCCCGGCGGGCCAGGGTCAGGTGCCGGTACAGCTCGGAGTGGGTCTCCCGGGTGGAGAAATCAAAGTTCCGGCCGCCGCCCTCCGGGTTGAAGCCGTAAGCCGCGGCCACGGCCTCCAGCAGGGTGGATTTCCCGGTCCCGTTTTCCCCCACCAGGATCGTGACGGGCTGCTCCAGCCGGAGGCCGGATCTCGACAGATGCCTGACCACGGGCAGCGCCGTAAGCCAGGAATCCGGGTCCAGCCGGTTGTCGTATGTGATTTCGCAGATAAATCCGGGGTTCATAGGCTGCGCCTCCCGTCTTCGTCGGTGCGGGTCCGCGGGGTACGGTTCTGTCAGATCAGCGCCATGATCTCCGCGCTGCGGCGGATGAAGGCGGTCATGTCGTCGGCCTGCAGAGGCTGCTGGGCCAGCCGGGCCAGATCGTAGATGTGATCGGCCAGGAGCTTTGCCTTCTCCCCGTCGGAGGCGGCCAGAGCCGCCAGCTTTTCATAGAGCGGGTGGGCGCTGTTGATGACCAGGGTGCGCTCCTGGGGGAACATGCTCTCCACGTTCTCCATGCCGCCGAACATCTTTGCCATCTCCTGCATGCGGCGGCTCTCCTCGGACAGCACCAGCACGGCGGGTGCGCCGCCGGCGGCCAGGTGGGAGGTCTTCACGCTCTTCACGTCGCTGTGCCCGGCGAAGAGGGCCTCCACGGCGGCGGGATCCGCGGCGGACTCCGCCGTCTTCTCCAGCTCGGAGAGGTCGGAGTCGATGCGGCGGAAGCGGACGCCGGGGTTCTTCTGCTCCAGGAAGGTGATGAAGTGGTTGTCCAGCACGTGCTGCAGCAGCACCGCCTCGATGCCGTTCTCCCGGAACATGGCGATATACTGGGCCTGCAGATTCTCGTCCGTCACATAGTAGACGATCTTCCGGGGCTCGTGGTCATGCTCATGGTCGTGCTCCGCCTCGGGGGCCTCGGTCTCAGGCTTTTCCTCCTCGGGCAGGGCCAGGTATTCGTCCACGGTCTGATAGCTGCCGTCCAGGAGCTTGAAGATCAGGGCGGACTTCACCCGGTCATAGAACTTCTCGTCCCGGAGGCAGGCGTATTTCACAAAGGGGTTGATGTCGTCCCAGCACTCGTTGTAGCGCTCCCGCTCGTTTTTGAAGAGGGAGAGCAGCCGGTCCGCCACCTTGCGGGTGATGTGGGCGGAGAGGCGAGTGACAGTGCCGTCGTTCTGCAGGAAGCTGCGGGAGACGTTCAGGGGCAGGTCCGGGCAGTCGATGCAGCCCTTCAGGAGCAGCAGGAATTCCGGAATGACCTCCTTGATATTGTCCGCGATGAACACCTGGTTGTTATAGAGCTTGATCTTTCCTTCCGCGGATTCGTACTCGATGTTGATCTTCGGGAAGTAGAGAATACCTTTCAGGTTGAACGGATAGTCCATGTTCAGGTGGATCCAGAACAGAGGCTCCCTGTAGTCCTGGAAGACTTTGCGGTAGAACTCCCGGTATTCTTCTTCGGTGCACTCGTTCGGATGCTTTGTCCAGAGCGGGTGAATGTCGTTCACCATCTCCGGGCGCTTCACGATCTTGTATTTTTCCCTGGCAGGTTCCGTCACCACTGTCTCTTTGGTGCCGTCTTCCTTCGTCTTCTCCTCGGTCTTCTCGGGCTCCAGCACCGTCTCCAGAATGGTGTCATCCTCCAGAAGCTCGTCCTTTTCGATCTCCTCCGTCTGCTGACCGAGGTCTTTGTTCTCCAGATAGATCGGGACAGGCATGAAGGAACAGTACTTGTCCAGGATCTCTCTCGCCCGGTATTCGTTGGCGAATTCGGCGCTGTCGTCATTCAGATAAAGCGTCACGGTGGTGCCGCGCTCCTGCCGGTCGCCGTCCCGCATCTCAAATTCCACGCCGCCGTCGGATTCCCAGTGCACCGGGATGGACTCCGGCTTGTAGGACAGCGTATCGATGGTCACGCGGTCCGCGACCATGAAGGCGGAGTAGAAGCCCAGGCCGAAGTGACCGATGATCTGGTCGTCATTGGCCTTGTCCTTGTA
>CACYWX010000476.1 GCA_902778205.1 uncultured Ruminococcus sp.
CGGGAGGGGTACCGGCTCATGGCCGCCCACTTTCACGAAGTGAAAGTGATGCCCCATCCCGAGGGTCCCCCTGGGCCGGAGAGCATAACCTATCCTCTCATACCTGTATCGAAAATCGATTGTACATCCCATGTCCTCGCGCGGAGAATGCTCTGCATTCTCCAGGAGTTGCCTCGCAACTCCGGCGGACTGTGTTTGTGTAGCCGAAACATGCGATGAACTCCGTCGGAGACGCAGTTCATCGGTTTGCTCTGCCCGAGGGGGCGACGCAAACAGCGATCGAAGCGCGCATGACACGGGGCGCGATGGAGAAAGATTGGTTCCCTAACTTTATCCCCGCAGCTTGGGGGAGAGCCTGATCGTTGTTGATTATAGTTTTTTGCCTTGCGTGAAAAACCGCGGGAAGGGTTTTCGGGGCCCTCCCGCAGTTTGGTTATTCTTCGTCCCTGTACGGGCAGGCGGGGATTTTCTCTCCGTTTTCGTCCAGAATCCATTCCACATGGCAGTCGTCCCGGCCGCCGGAGACGCGATAGCCGCATCCGGGGCAGACGTGGTCCGTATAGCACAGCTCCGCCCGGCGCATGGTCCCGGTGTTCGTGTCGGTCTCCACGGGGATCTCGTCGATCACGGGCTCGCCCGCGCCGTCGAGGACGGTTTGATGAGAGCAGACCGCTCGGATCTCGTACTCCCCGCACCGGGGGCAGATCCCCTCCGTCACGGGTTCCCCTTCCTCCTCCGGGATGAAGCCGAAGAGGACGCTTTCATCCGCGGCGGCCACGGCGTCGCGGGATACGCTCTCGGCCATGCGGAGGAGCTCGTCATAGGGGAGCGGGACCAGCCCGGACTGCGGCACGTCCTCCGTGACGGCGAAGAGCACGTAATAATACAGCGTGTCAGACCAGACCAGCAGGGTCCCGGGGAGATCGCCGTTTCCGCCCTCGTCCACCCGCATCCGCGTCCCCTCGTACGCGCCGATCCGGACGGGCTCCGGCTCCGTTTCGCTGCCTCCGAAGTTGAAGCCGATCCGGGTATTCCGCTCCGCTCCGTCCCGGTCCGTATAAGAGGCGGTCCCGGCCCGGATGAACCGGATGGGAGCGTAATGGCCGCCCGAGCGTTCGTATGTCAACCAAAGCGACGGCATGGAACCCTCCGAAGGGTCCGCTTTGTCGTCCCGCTCCGTCAGTTCGTACCCCTCCGGGATATACGTCGGCTCGCCGCCCACCACAACGATGGACCCGCCGTCCGACTCCACTTCAAAGTACAGGGTCCGGTCCTCCTTCCGCTCCGCGGAGAGCCATGTCCGGAATCCGTCGAGCGCTTCCCGCACCGGCGGCACCGCCATGACGCTGACGGCCATGAGGACCACCGCCGCAGCCGAGACGCCCAGGATCCGCAGAGCCCTCCGTCCGGTAATCCGCGACCGGGATCTGTTTCGCTCCGTCATCCGAAAGAGCTTTTCCTTTCTCCGCCGGAACCGCCCGGAGAAGACGTGCGCTTCCCCGTTCATTTCGTCGAACGCTTTCAGTCTTTCGTCGGCCAGCAGCTCCCCGGCTTTTTTCATGACGCCCTCGTCGTATGCTCTTTCTTCCATCTCTTTCATCTCCCCTCTCTCAGCTTTTTCCGCAGCAGATTCCTCGCCCGCATGAGCCGGGAGGCCGCGGTGCTTTCCGGGATCCCCAGCATAGCGGCGATCTCCCCGGTGCCGTATTCCTCGCCGTACCGCAGAAGCAGGACCTCCCGGTACTTCTCCGGCAGTGCGTTCACAGCCCGGGTAAGGGAGCCGAAATCGCAGCCCTCCCATTCCTCCCGGGTGAAATAGTCCTCCTCCGCGCTGTCCGAAACGCCCTCCTCCGCCGGGGTTCCGTTGTCCTCCGTGTCGGCGGGAAGCACTTCCCTTTCCCGGAGCCGCTTTCTCCTCCGCCACCGGTCCAGCGCGGCGTTTTCCACGGTACGCATCACCGTCAGCTTCAGCCCTCTTTCGTCTCCAAGGAGCGCATGGAAATAGTCCGGCCGCGCGCAGATTTTCTCAAGGGCGTCCATGACCGCGTCCTCGGCCTCCCCGTCGTCCGTGAGGATTTTCCGTGCGATGCCGAACATGGCGTTTCCGTAAAGGAGGAAGATCTCCTCCGCGGGGTTGTCAGAAGCCCGGCTCTCCGGCACCGACGCTTCATCATCCCCGGAATCCCCGATCCTCCTCCGCAGGACGGCCTCAAGCATGGTCCCGCCTCCTTCCATTTTCCCGGCCGGTTCTTTCCGGCGCTTTCACTCTCTATAACGATCCGGGGAGCGGAAAAATCCCCGTTTGTCAAAAAAACCGCAGAATTTCTTCCGCGGTTTTCGCCGTTTGGCTTTCATTCGGATTTTGTGCTGATCTCTGCCTGAAAAGCCAACCGGATGGGATGGGTTTTGAATGGGAAATACGATCTGAATCGTTTGTATACGCCGCGAAAAAAGCGCTTGCTCCCTGCCGGGGAGTTTCCGTGACGGCACTCCTTCGACGTTCCCTTTCATAAAAGCTCAGGATGAACTTCATCCTCCTCCGCCGAAGGGCAGGACCGTCCTTCGCCGCTGTTACCGTGCAGCGCAAGCTCTTCCTTCATGGTGTGATACTATTCTCAGTCTAAAAAGACAATCTGAAAAGAAGTGTGAAAAAGAAGCTGAAAAAATGCGCTGCACGTTACCCCGTGCTGCATGTTGAAAGGAGA
>CACYWX010000477.1 GCA_902778205.1 uncultured Ruminococcus sp.
TCCCATGTCCGTGGTGCGGGGCAAGAAGCAGTCCTCCCTGGCCGAGGGTCTGCGGCTTCT
The DNA here is from genome assembly GCA_902778205.1 of uncultured Ruminococcus sp. Classification (GTDB taxonomy): domain Bacteria; phylum Bacillota; class Clostridia; order Oscillospirales; family CAG-272; genus UMGS1696. Next base: position 61 of record CACYWX010000477.1, read on the forward strand.
GAAGGAGGGCGGAGACGCCTTCGTCTCGGCGGGCAACACGGGCGCGCTCCACGCGGGCTCCTCGCTGATCATCCGCACCGTGAAGGGGGTCCAGCGCTCCGCCATCGCCACGGTCCTGCCCTTCTCCCGGCCCATCCTGCTGATGGATTCCGGCGCGAACATCAACGTCACGGCGGAGTATTTCGTCCAGTGGGCCATTATGGGTTCCCTGTACATGAAGAACGTGCTGGGGGTGGAGGAGCCAGAGGTGGGACTTCTGAACAATGGCTCCGAGGACCACAAGGGTACCCAGATCCAGATCGACGCCTACCGGAAGCTGGCGGAACAGCCCGGGATCCGGTTCCGCGGCAACGTGGAGGGGAAGGAGCTGCCCTTCGGTCCCTGCGACGTGCTGGTGACGGACGGCTTCACCGGGAACGTGACCCTGAAGCTCATCGAGGGCATGTCGAAATTCATGTTCGGGCTGCTCAAGGACATGTACACGAAGAACGCCGTGACCAAGCTGTCTTTCCTCGCCACGAAGAACGAGCTGAAGAAGATCCGAAAGGATTTCGACGCGGCGGAATACGGCGGCGCGCCTCTTCTGGGGCTGCAGAAGCCCGTCATCAAGGCCCACGGCAGCTCCGACGCCAGAGCTGTCCGGAACGCCATCCGTCAGGCGGGGATCTTCGTCTCCACCGGCATGACGGCCCAGATTGCGGAGAAAATGGCGGAATACAGCGAAACCAGAGCGGCGAAGCAGGCCGAAGAGCCGAAGGCTGCGGAAAGCACAGGAAAGTAAACGATGGAACTGACGGAAAACCATGAGCTTCAGCTCGAGCCGAAACCGGCGGAGGAGCTGGAGGAGAAGATCGGATATACCTTTAAGAACAGGGAGCTTCTCACCGAGGCCCTGACCCATTCCTCCTATCACAACGAAATGAAATCCAAGGGAAGCCGGGCCCCCTACAACGAGCGGCTGGAGTTCCTGGGGGATTCCGTTCTGTCCATCGTCGTCTCCTCCTATCTGTTCGAGCGGTTCCGGAACAAGCAGGAGGGCGACCTGACCAAGATCCGGGCGGCCGTGGTCTGCGAAAAGGCCCTGGCCAAGTACGCCGAGGAGATCGGGCTGGGGTTGTACATGAATCTCGGGCATGGCGAGGTGATGAACAACGGGCGGGAGCGTCCCTCCATCACCGCCGACGCCTTCGAGGCCCTGCTGGCGGCCATTTATCTGGACACCGGCGAGACCTTCGACACGGTGACGGCCTTCCTCATGCCCTTTATCACCACGGAGATCGGTCTGGTGACGGAGGCGGGAGCCTATGTGGACTACAAGACCGCCCTCCAGCAGATCGTCCAGCAGGTGAACGGGGAGATTCTGGAGTACGTGCTGGTAGAGGCAAAGGGCCCGGACCACAACAAGCAGTTCTCGGTGGAGGCTCGGCTCAATTCCAACGTCATAGGCCGGGGGACCGCCCGGACCAAGCGGGAAGCCGAACAGCACGACGCCCGGGAAGCCCTGATCCTCTTCGGAGAGCTCCCCGAATGAAGCACGTCAACATACCGGTGTTCGTTCCCCATCTCGGATGCCCGAAACAGTGCGTGTTCTGCGATCAGCGCGCCATTTCGGGCGTCCGTTCTTTTGATGAGGGAAAGGCCCGGCGCGTCATAGAACGGCATCTTGCCACCCTGGGGGACGCCGAGGCGGAAATCGCCTTTTTCGGAGGGTCCTTCACCGGCATCGGACGGGAGAGGATGACCGCCCTGCTGGAGCTGGCGGAGGAGTACGTGCGGGCCGGGCTGGTCCGGGGGATCCGCTTTTCCACCCGGCCGGACTTCATCGACGGGGAGATTCTGGAGATTTTGTCCCGGTACACGATCACGGCGGCGGAGCTGGGGATCCAGTCCTCCTCCGACCGGGTGCTGGCCCTCTCGAAGCGCGGCCACACGGCAGAGGACAGCCGCCGGGCCATGGAGCTGCTCGCGGAGGCCGGGATCCCCCTGGTGGGCCAGATGATGCTGGGACTGCCCGGGGCGGAGGCGGAGGACGACCGGGAGACGGCCCGGTTCATCGCGGACTGCGGGGCCTCCTTCGCCCGGATCTATCCCACGGCGGTGTTCCGAAGCACGGAGCTGTATGATATGACTCTACGGGGGGAGTACCGTCCTCTTTCGGAGGAGGAAGCCGTGGAGCGGGGCGCGGACGTCCTCGGGATCTTCTCGCGTCGGGGCGTGGAGGTGATCCGCATCGGTCTGCCGGAGGGCGCCGGGGAGGAGGAGTTCTTCGCCGGTCCGCGCCATCCCGCCATGGGAGAGCGGATCCGGAGCGCGCTGTACGGCCGGATCCTCGGGAAAGCCTGCGAAGCCGCCGGGATCCCGGAAAAGGGGGACGGAGCTCCCGTGACGCTGACCGTTCGGACCGCGCCAGGGGAGATCTCCGCCGCTGCGGGATACGGGCGGGAAAACAAAATAAGAATAGAAAATAAATACAATGTAAAAAAAGTGAAATTCATTGAAAATCCCATGGTTTCGCGGTATAATATTACATTATCATCCTTGTCTGACAGCGCGGGGGGAGGGAAGCCGTCATGTATCTGAAAACGCTTGAGCTGCACGGCTTCAAGTCCTTCCCAGAGCGGACGGTGCTGAAGTTCTCCGGCGG
>CACYWX010000478.1 GCA_902778205.1 uncultured Ruminococcus sp.
TAAAACTCGTAGAAGAACTGGTCGTCCCCGGGATAGGTCCCCGCGGGCGTGTCCTCTCCCACGAAGAAGGAGGCGGAAACTCCCTCCCCTCCCACGGAGGCGTAGAGGATGTTCTCCCCGTCCCAGAAGGAGTAGTTCGTGTAGGTATAGGGCGTCTTGTCCGCGCTCAGGGCGTGCCCCTCGGTGACGGAGAGGATGCCGGGATCGTCCACCAGATACCACGAGTCCGAGATCAGGTCGTCCGCTTCGTCGACGGGCGTCGTCTCCGTGATGTGGAACCCGCCGTAGGTGAAGAGCAGCTTTTCCACTCCGTTGGCTGCCGCCAGGTTCTCCCGGGTCAGCAGGGAGACGAGATCATCGTTTTCGTCCTCTCCCCGTCCGTCGTCGTTCAGTCCGCCGGGATAGCCGTCCGGGTTGTTCGCAGGATCCGTGACGGGCAGGCCCTCCGGCGTGATGAAGTCCGTGAGCACCAGATACACCAGCGGCTCCGGATCGTTCTCATCCGCGTCCGGGGGATTCTGGAAGGCGGCGTACAGCAGGCAGGACCTCACGCCGTCGTCCAGATGATCCTCCACCGTGACGATCCGCGTGCCGGATTCGACGGTCAGGTCCAGAGCCCGCCACACGCCGAGGGTTTCGTCCAGCATCCGGGCGTAGTCGTCAAAGCGCCATCCGTCCGCGCCGTCCCGGGCTTCCGCCGCCGCGCCGTCCTTCCCCAGCCAGTCGGGCCGCGGAAGGGGATCCTCGCCGGACCGGAGCACGGACTGCAGCACGGTGCAGAGGGTTTCGCAGGCGGAGTCGGAGAGCCAGGGAACCGCGTCCGGAGCCTCCAGCCTCGCGCTCAGGGCGGCATAATAGCCGATGACGCTCCACAGGCCGTTCGGATCGTTCAGATAATCCGTACCCCATCCCGTCAGGGCCAGAGCCAGCGCCTCGCTGAGGACGTCCTTGTCGGGGAGAAAGGGCTCGGCTTCCGGATCCGTCGCGGGAGCGGCCGGTTCGGGTTCGGCTTCCGGAGGGTCTGTCTCCGGCGAGGGATCCTGTTCGGGCGCGGCCGTCGTTTCCGTTTCGGCGGGACCCGTCACATGCTCCAGATGCAGGCATCCGGCGGAGGACAGCAGGAGGGCGGCCAGAAGAAGGGAGGCGGCGCGGGTCAGGTGAATCTGCTTCATGCTCGTACCTCGTGAAAAACGGCGCTCGTTCCGGTTTCGGTCATACCGGTATTATACACTGCCGCGCCGCGCCGTTTCAACGCTAAAATTGAGGATTCTCCCGGGTTTTCGGGAAATCCGCTGTCTACAATCAATATTATACCAAACCGAGGGGCGTCTGTCAACCGAACAATGTAAAAATAAGAGGGCGGAGGGAGCCGGATCCCCTGTAACGAAACCGGCTTCCGGCCGCCCTCCGTCTGCGGATTAAATTTCGGTGAAAACGCTTCTCATCCGGCCCTCAGCGGGACAGAGCCGCAAGCAGTCTGCGCTTGGCCGCCGTGAACGCCGCCACGTCGTATTCCACGTCCTTGAAGGAGCGGAACACGGAGGCGCAGATCTCGTCCGCCAGAGCCTTGTCCTTCGCGGCCAGAGCCTTCAGCAGCTCGTATTCCTCGGCGCTCTCCCGCTCCGCCTCCAGACGGATGGAGAGCCAGGGACCGTCCTCGCCGGGATAGAGCACGTGGGTGTCTCCGGCGGGCAGGAAGCAGACCGCGTCGGTGTTGTGGTGCTCGGGGCAGTTCAGCTCGAAGGGATCCTGTCCGGGCTGGTAGCAGTTGGCCGCCCAGTGGAGGAAGCCGGTGAGGTTGTACTTATAGTTGCCCCAGTGCAGGTACCGGGTGGAGAGCAGGGGGTAGTCCATGAAGCGGTTGATGTAGCCGTACTCCCGGGGCCCGCAGCAGACGTAGTGCCAGATCTCCGCGCCGTTCTGCCGGAAGGTCTCGATCTCGGCCATGTGTTTGTCGTACTCCGCGTTCAGGGGGACCCAGACGTCCAGCGCGCCGTGGAGATTGCCGTAGGACATGGCGTCGCAGAGGCGGATCTCCGGGACGATCCGGTGGATCAGGCCGCAGAGGGCGCGGAATTCGGTGGCGTTCTGGGCGTTGGGCTCGTCGGCCACTCCCATGACGCAGTCCTTCGTCCAGCCGCGCTCGTCCAGGACTGCCTTCAGGGCGGGCAGGTACTGGGTCAGGTAGCAGTAGCCCTCGTAGGACATGGAGGGGATGGAGCCCCGGAGCAGGATGGTGGATTCGTTCCAGCTCTTGCGCCAGCCCACGGAGGGCAGGTTGAAGTACTTCATCCCGGCGGCCCGGTAGGTCTCGATCATCCTGATGAGGCCGGAGAAGTCGAACTCCCACTTGTTGGGGGCGGTTTCCTTCGCGCCGACGCCTCCCACGTACATCATGTTCTGGTGCATCCGGCGCAGGGCGGCCAGATACTTCCGGTCCATGGCGTCGTACTCCGGGGTGCCGGGGGTCAGGTGATGCCATTTCTCGAGGGGCGCGCGGCTGTAGCCGAGGATCATGGTGAGGCTTTCCTCGGGTAGCTCCGCGGCGTAGATCTCGAGCTTTCCGGGAATCTCGCATCCGCCGGCGGTTACGGTGAAGCTGTAGACGCCGGGGACCGCGTCCCGGCCGATCTTCAGGGCGATATAGACGCCGCCCTGCTTTTCCTCGCCCTCCACGGCCACGGTGCCGTCGGAGG
>CACYWX010000479.1 GCA_902778205.1 uncultured Ruminococcus sp.
CTTCGTGCAGCACGGGGTAACGTGCAGTGCACTTTTTCTGACTTTGTTTTTTGCACATCTTTGACAGATTGTCTTTTTAGGTTGAGAATAGTATAAAAAGTCCCCCGCGCCATTTCCGTTCCGCGGCACAGGGGACTGTTTTCTCTCTTCCGGACGCCCGGTCATTCCTCCGTCACGGCGCAGTTCTTCTCCACCCACGCCAGACCGAGGCGCTTTGTCCCGACGGAGGGGAATTCCACCTCGACGATCCGGAACAATCCCTCGCCCGTCACCGCGGTGATCCTTCCCTCCCCGAAGACCGGGTGGCGAAGAATCCTGCCGGGCCATGAAACCTTCTCAGGCTCCTCCCGGACCGCGGCGGCACGGTTCTCCTCCGGCACGGCGGGCTTCTCCTCATCGGACCGGGGCGCGGCCTGTTTCACGGATTCCCGGACGGGCGTCACGGGCCGGACCGCGGACTCGGGCATCGGAACGGATCCGCCTCCGCCGCATTCCTCCCTCACCTTCATGAGGATCTCTCCGAGATGGTTCTCCCCCTTCCCGGTCTTCGCGTCCACGCCCCAGAAGGTGTCGTGCCAGCCGTTGCCCTCCGCCAGAGGAAGATCCCCCGTGGCCGCGAGCCGCTCCGCCAGCTCCGGATGCGCGGCGAATTTGGCCCGGACGATCCTCTCCATAATGCCGAGTTTCACATACTCCCAGTCCGGACGCAGTGAGACCTTCCGCCCCATCCTCTTGGCCAGGGTGGGATTTTTCGTCTCCGTGAACGGGATCCTGTCCTCCGGATCGAGGCACTTCGCCGCCTGGAACGCCGCCTCGCTGTTCGGGTAGGTCATCCCCTCGAAGACCACGTCCGCCGCGTAAAAGTTGCTGAGGAAGGCGTATTTCCCCCGGAAGGAGGTAACGGCGGTCTCCCTGCGGATCGGCGAACCGGAAAGGAGCGCGTACACCTCCGGCCTCAGCATGGATCCCGCCGTCTCCCCGTCTCCTCTCCGCACCGCGTCCCGGACCGCCGTGGAGCTGATCCCGCCGATGCCGTCCGGCGCGGACAGGATCACAAAGGCGTCCCTCACCTCCCGCGGGGCCTTCGTATGCTCGATTTCATGCTCCGGATCGAAGCCGTCCCACCGGAACACGATGATCCGGTATGCTTCGCAGAACTCCCGGAAGGTCTTCCACTTGGTGAAGGTCCCGAGCTTGTCCCCGCCGAAGAGGAAGTACAGCTGTTCCGCCTCCGGATACCGCGCCCGGATCCGGTTCATGGTGTCGATGCTGTTCCCGCTGGTGCCGGCGTATGCGTATTCTCCTTCGTCCACCGCGAGGCCGTCGTCCCCGGCGCACATGGCGCGGAGCATGGCGGCCCGGGTCTGCTCGGGGAGCACCTCGGAGGGCCAGTCGGTTTTTGCCATTTTCTTCGTCACATAGGCGCCGTTCGAGGGCACGAAAACGCCGAGCTCCGCTCCCACGCCCTCCATGGCGGCCTTCAGCAGGCGCTCGTGAGCCAGGGTCGGGGGATTGAAGCTCCCTCCGAATACTACGATTTTCCTCATTGCCTCATCTCCTTCCGTATGATTGTTCTGATTTCGTCAATCGGGACGCGCCGTCACTCCGCGTAGAACTCCGCCCCGTCCTCCAGCCTCAGGCATCCCAGAGGCAGACCGAAGCCCGCGCCGCAGTCCAGGGCGATGTGCCCGTTCCCTCTCCAGATCCTGCCCTCAAAGGCCGGATTGATGGAGAGCGTCGGCGTGTGGCCCGTCACCAGGATCCGGTCTCCGAAATACCGCCGGGAGTAGTCGGTCCGTCCGTCGCAGAGGTCCAGGGCGTCATAGGCGGCAAGGGGCTTGTCCGGCGCGAAATCCCGCAGTCCCGCGTGGACCAGCAGATACCGCACCCCGTTCACCGCGATCTCCTCATAGGGCGCGAACTCCCCCAGATAGTCCAGCACGTCCTCCCGCTCCTCCGGGCTGAGCCTTCTGAAATCCTCCAGCGTCGTGTCCCCTCCGTCGGAGAGCCAGAGCCGCAGGGCCTCCAGCAGGTCCCCCGTGATCCCGGATTCCGCGTTCTCCTCCGTGATCTCCACGTTCAGCCGGGACAGGAGCGCCCGCGCCGTCCAGTCGTGGTTGCCGAGGATCGGGAAGACGTTGACCCTGAGACTCATGTCCCAAAGGAGCTTCATCGGCTCCGGCCCCCGGTCAACCGCGTCGCCCAGAACGTAGAGGTCGTCCCGGTCGGTGAAGCGGATCCGCTCCAGCAACTCGATGTACTTGTCATACTGTCCGTGCGGATCGGACATGAGATAGGTCATAGCTCCTCCTCCCCGTCGTTCATGACGCATACCTCCTTCACGCGGCTTCTTCGTCCTCCCACCTTCTGCGGCGGGAGGATCTTCTGCTTTTCCGGAGCAGGGCGAGGCCGTACTCCTTTTCGATGCAGGGGATGGCCTTGAAGAGCTTCTCACAGACCTTCCGGTCGGCGGGACGCGGGCCGCATCTAGTCCAGTCCAGCGCCTCGTCCAGCAGGATGCCGGAACGGAACCGGCGCCACAGAGAGGGCCGGAAGGCCTGGCCGAAGAGGTAGTGCTCCTCCTTGCCGGACCGGACGTAGAAATACAGCGTCCCGCGGACGGGCTGGGTGCAGAGGACGACGGACTGCTTCATGTGCTGTTTCCCTCCTGTATT
>CACYWX010000480.1 GCA_902778205.1 uncultured Ruminococcus sp.
CTCGATCCTCCGGGTTGCGTTGGGCTTCTCCCCGGTCACGGAGGACATGGTGAAGCCGTCGAGAACGAAGTCGGACACATTCTGCACCGTCCTCGGCGCGGGTACGTGCTCGACGGCAAACGGAAGCTCCGCCACGGGCAGTCCGTCCGCCTCCGCGCGAAGCGTAACGGCATCGGCTCCCGTCTTCGAGGTGACGAGGACCTGGCAGAGACCGTGATAGGCGTGCCGCTCCGGGCGAACGTCGGATTCATGGCTGTTCGGATCGCCGTTGCCCACGCCGCGCACAAATCCGTCTCCGACGACCGTGAACCGGATGAGGTTGTCGGCGTCCGGAATCACCGTGCCGTACCGGTCCACCACCGCCACGTTCACCACCGCCGTGTCCGCCCCGTCGTCCCGAATGGAGGAGCGGAAGGGAGTGAGCACGATGGAGGCGGGTTTTCCGGCGGTGCGCACCGTATCCCGGGCGACGCACTTTCCGTGCCGGTAGCCCTTCGCCGTCAGCCTTCCCGCCTTGAAGGGGACCTGCCATTCCGGCGGCGCGCACACGTCGGCGGGCTTTCTGCCCAGGGATTCGTTTCCGAGGAAGAGCTCCGCCTCCTCGCAGTTGGTGGCCGCCATGACCCGCACGATCTCACCCTTCTCGTGGTTCCAGTGGGGCAGGATGTGGATCATGGGCTCGTCGGTGAAGCAGGCCCGGTTGAAGTAGAAGGAATCCTTCGGGAAGCCGCAGGTGTCCATGATGCCGAAGGAGGAGGACACGGAGGGCCACTCAAACGGCGTGGGCTCCCCCCGGTAGTCAAAGCCCGTCCAGATGAAGATCCCGGAGAAATAGTCGTGCTTCCGGGTGAAGTCCCAGGTCTCCCTGATGCTCTGGCCCCACGGCACGTTCTCCTCGTCGTAGCAGGCCAGCAGATGCGCGCCTTCCCGGTCGCTCTTATAACAGCCCCGGGTGGAGACCGCGCTGTTGTTCTCCGAGCCGATGACGGGGCGGTCGGGATGCAGGGCGTGCATGGCCTCCACATTGTAGATGTTGTAGTTGATGCCGGTCACGTCCATCTCCAGCCCGGCCCCCTCCATGCTTCCGTTGATGGCGCCGGTGATGAGACGGGAATTGTCCAGCTTCAGGACCCGGCTCTTCATGCGCCGGTAGATGGCGGCACCCTCCGCGGTATTCTGCAGGGGCTCCTCGTTGAAGAGGGACCAGAAGACGACCGAGGGATGGTTGCGGTCCCGCTTGAACATGATGTCGAGGTGTTCGAGCACCTCTTCCCGGGCCTCAAACCGCCGGTTCTCGTCCATGACGATCAGACCCAGCTCGTCGCAGGCGTCCAGGATCTCCTTCGCCGGAAGATTGTGGGAGCAGCGGTAGGCGTTGGTGCCCAGCTCCTTGAGCCGCTTCACCCGGAAGAACTGTACGGAATCCGGCACCGCCACGCCGACGCCCGCGTGATCCTGATGGTTGCAGGTGCCCTTGAGCTTGAGGGGGCGTCCGTTTAGGAAGAAGCCCTTGTCCGGATCCACGGAGAAGGTGCGGAAGCCGATCCGGACGTCGGCACAGTCAACCGGATCGCCGCCCTGTTCCGTCGTCACCCGGAGGGTGTAGAGGTTCGGGTCGTCCACATCCCAGCGGCGGGGACGGGAAACCTTCAGCTTCACGGCGGCCTCGGTGACGGAATCCGCAGAACAGGAAACAGGAGCGGAGGCCGAGGCGATGACCGTCTCTCCGTCGAAGAGCTCCGCCCGGACCACGGCGTCCGCAGACTCGTATCCGCTGTTCTCCACCTCGGTCTTTACCTCCACGGTCCAGCTGTTCTTCGTGCCGGGATTCAGAACCGGCTTGCCGAAGACGCCGTTGTGGGCGATGTGGACCGGGCTTTTCGCGTACAGGCGCACATGGCGGTAAATGCCCGCGCCCTCATACCACCATCCCTCGGTTTCAAATCCGTTGATCCGTACTGCCAGGACGTTGGGCCGTCCGTCGAAATACGCCCGGTCGGTGATGTCGAAGACGGTTTCCGTGTAGGCGCTGAAGGACCGGGCCATGAGGGAGCCGTTGAAGTAGAACTCGGCGTTGACCGCGGTCCCCTCGAAGCAGACGAGAAGCTGACGCCCCTCGAGCTCCGGATCCAGCAGGAAGGTCTTCCGGTACCAGGCGTTGTTCCGCGTCCGGTATCCGTGGGAGAGCAGATTGTCCGGGGAAAAATCGCTCTCGGCGAAATAGTCGTGAGGCAGGTCCAGCTCCCGCCAGTCGCTGTCGTCCCAGTTTTTGCCGCCTGGCCCCGGAACCGCTCCGGCCTTGCAGGTGCCGTAGGAGTCCGCATGGCTGTTTCGCCGCTCCGCCCCGATGTCACCCAGGGCAAACCGCCAGCCGCGGTCCAGATCGATCAGGATTCTTTCCATAGTTTCCTCCGATTCTTTTTCGTTTCGGTATTTCTGACAGTATGATACACGATTCCCCGGATGCTGTCAAGTCTTTTGAGCAGTCCCAGCAGGCGAAAGAAGAAATCTTCCTCTTTCCGAAGGCTGCGCTCTTCTCAAAAACCGGACCGGGTTCCTCGCCCGATCCGGCTTTGTGTTGTTTTGCTTGTTGTCTCAGGGATTCGCTTTACTCTGCCTCGTACCCGTCGACCGCCGCGTCGAAGTCATAAGCGCTCAGGTC
>CACYWX010000481.1 GCA_902778205.1 uncultured Ruminococcus sp.
GGAATCTACTATGAAACAAGCCGGAAAAGCATTGTCCCTCCTTCTTCTTGCCTCCCTCCTGCTTCCCCTGTTCTCCGGATGCTCGGACACCGGGGACAACAGCACCTCGTCCCCTGTCTCCGACGGATCGTCCTCCGCCGTCCAGTCCCAGGAGCCCGTCCCCGCCGAAACGGAGGAGCCGCCCTTTGCCTCCCTGCCCGAGGTATCCCTGGGAGGACTGACCGTCAACACCCTGATCCGGGAGGAGCAGAAGCGGGAGTTTGACGCGGAGCTGGACGGAGACGTGGTGGACGACGAGGTCTACGCGCGGAACCGGGCCATTGAGGAACGCTTCGACTGCGCCATGACCTTCACGGTGGAGCCCGGCAGCTGGAGCTTCAAGGACGGGTATCAGAACATCATCCGCGGCACGGTGCTGGGCGGGGACTCCACCTACGACATCGTCACCGGGCAGAGCAACATCGTCCAGCCTCTGAACGTGGAGGGCATGTTCGCCAATCTGCTGGACGCTCAGTACATCGACCTGACGAAGCCTTGGTGGGTGGAGGCCTACACGGAGGGCGTCAACCTGAACGGCTCCGTCATGACGGTCTGCGGCGACTGCGCCCTGTCCTCCTTCTCCAACGCCAACGTCATCTTCTTCAACAAGGCCGTCATGGACGAGCGCTCCATCCCCTATCCCTACGAGGACGCGCTGGAGGGGACCTGGACCCTGGACAAGCTGATCGCCATGGCGGAATCCGTCACGACGGATCTGGACGGGGACGGCAAAATCACCCCGGATGACCTGCACGGCTTCTGCGCCTACAACAACTCCATCCAGCCCTTCTTCTCCTCCTGCGAGAACGAGTACACCGAGGTGGACGCGGACGGGCGGCGGGTGCTCCTGTCTCCCTCCGAACGGCTGATCGACTCCGCCGACCGGCTGAACCTCTTCTGCCACACCGACAGCTTCCTGGATTCGGGCGCCACCTATCAGGCCACCGGCGTCAACACGGAGCCCGCCATGCACGAGCACTTCAAGGAGGGCAAATACCTCTTCATGGGACTGGTGCTGGAGGGCATCGAGGCCCTGAGAGACATGGAGGTGGACTTCGGCATCCTGCCCTACCCCAAGTACGACGAAGACCAGAGCCGCTATTACACCACGATCCTCCGCCGCTACACCGTGTCCGCGGTTCCCGTCACGGCGTCCAGCGCCGACAACTCCGCCCTGATTCTGGAGGCCCTGTCCTCCGAGGGCAGCCGCACCATCATCCCGAAGTATTATGAAATCGCCCTGAAGGGCAAGTACGTGCGGGACGAAAGCTCCACGCAGGTGCTGGATCTGGTGAAGGATTCCCTGTATCTGGAGTTCGTGGACATGTACTACGCCGATCTGGGCTGGAGCGACTTCTTCGCCTCCTACGTCATGGGAGGCACGGCCGGCACCTACATGAGCCAGTACAAGAGCCAGGAAAAGGTGTGGTCCAAGAAGCTGGACAAGCTGTACGAGGCCTACGAGGGATAAACGGTCATTCTGTACCGCGCCGGAACAAAAAATAAAGTTTTTATTAACACTTGACGGATCCTCTTGACAGGGGGATCCGTTTTTGCTATAATGTATCTGTACCGCGAAGGAACAGAAAATGTTCCGAAAATCGGAAAGAGGATGCCATGAGGCGCAAGAACGAAGAGATATTCACCGCCATACGGGAATTCATCAACAGCTATTATCTGGAAAACGGCAAGGGTCCGTCCACCCGGGACATCGAGGCCGGGACGGGCATCCAGCGGATCACCGTCCAGCGGTATCTGCAGGCCATGAAGGAAAACGGGGAGATCGAGTACGGCGAACGCCGCGGTACCCGGAACGCCTTCTCCCGTACCATTGGGGAACACATCATGGTCCCCTGCTACGGCACGATCAAATGCGGCCTGCCGAACGATCCCTTCGTGGACATCACCGAGACGGTGCGCCTGCCCCGCTCCTGGGTGGGGGACGGAGACTTCTTCATCCTGGAGGCCGACGGCGATTCCATGAGGGACATCGGTGTCGAAAGCGGCGATCTGGTGGTGCTCCGGAAGCAGGATACCGCCCGGCCCGGCGAGGTGGTGGCGGCACTCTGCGGGGACGAGACCACCCTGAAACGCTACTGCCCCGAGGGGGACCGCATCGTCCTGAAGCCGGAGAATCCCGCCTATCCCGACATCGTGATCGCCGGGGAGGACACGGAGCGCTTCCGCATCCAGGGAGTCGCCGTCAAGATCATCAAGAACGTCCGATAAACCGGCCCGAGCCCTTCCGCCGAAACAGCAGAGAGAACAAGCGAGGACAGCATGAAACCCTCTACCCATTATTTCAAGGAATCCGTCGTCCGGGACGGCGTCCGGTATCAGCACGTGATCGGCCTCAACGAGGAATACGACTGGCGGCTGATTCTGGACCTCACCGACAATCCCGCCTGGCAGCTCGTCACCGTGAAAAAGCCCTCCCCCTGCCGGTTTCCCCGGGAGAAGCGCGGCTTCCTCCGCCTGTTTGAAAAGCGCGCGAAGTACCGCTGCCCCCATTGTCACGAACGGCTGGCCTCCTGCGAGGACGACTAGCCCGACGGACGCGCCCGCCTGTTCGTCCCGCCCCGGACGGCCGTCTCCTTTGAGCCTTGGCACGACG
>CACYWX010000482.1 GCA_902778205.1 uncultured Ruminococcus sp.
CGCGCGGCCATGGACTCCGCCACCAAGAACGCGGACGAAATGCTGGAGAACCTGAGCCTCAAGTACAATCAGGCCCGCCAGAGCGCCATCACCCAGGAGATCACCGAAATCGTCGCCGGCGCAAACGCATAGGAAGATTTATACAAACTTCCTCCATTTTCAGCAGAACGATATTCCGCGTGGTTGAATCAAGAAGATTCGATGTATCCTATCGCGCCCCATGACAATGCGCGCCTGAAATGCTCTGACCTCCGGTGTACAAACATAGACCGCGCGAAGATTTGGGATAAACAAACAAATCCGGATGAAGCGATGAGCTGTCAGGTTATGCCATAGGGCCAAGGGGGACCCGCCCGACCCGCGCAGGGTCATAAAATTCGGAAACGCGAAGCGTTTCCTTCCTTTTCCGTGGAGAATGCTATGGAACAAAAGCATGTCGGCGTCGTGACGCAGGTCATCGGACCCGTCATCGACGTGCGGTTTGACGACGGCAGAATGCCGGATATACTGAACGCCATCGAGGTCAAATGGGGCGGACGCCGCCTGATCGCGGAGGTTTCGGCCCATATGGGGGACGACGTGACCCGCTGCATCGCCATGAGCTCCACGGACGGTCTGGTCCGGGGCACGGAGGCGGTGGACACCGGACGGGGCATCACTGTTCCCGTGGGACCCGAGACCCTGGGGCGCATGTTCAACGTGCTGGGCGATCCCGTGGACGAGAAGCCCGCGCCCGACACAAAGGAGCGGTGGGAGATCCATCGTCCCGCCCCCTCCTACGAGGAGCAGTCGGTCAACACCGAGATCCTCGAGACCGGCATCAAGGTCATCGACCTGATCTGCCCCTATACCAAAGGCGGCAAGGTGGGTCTGTTCGGCGGCGCCGGAGTCGGCAAGGCCGTCGTGATTCAGGAGCTGATCCACAACATCGCCACGGAGCACGGCGGCTATTCCGTGTTCACCGGCGTGGGAGAGCGGTCCCGCGAGGGCAACGACCTGTACAACGAAAGGAAGGAATCCGGCGTGCTCTCCAAGACCGCCCTGGTCTACGGCCAGATGAACGAGCCTCCGGGAGCCAGAATGAGAGTGGGTCTTGCCGGCCTGACCCTGGCCGAGTACTTCCGCGACCGGGAGGGACAGGACGTTCTGCTCTTCATCGACAATATCTTCCGCTTCACCCAGGCCGGGTCCGAGGTGTCCGCTCTGCTGGGCCGGATGCCCTCCGCCGTGGGCTATCAGCCGACGCTGGCCACGGAAATGGGCGAGCTGCAGGAGCGCATCACCTCCACCAAGAAGGGCTCCATCACCTCCATTCAGGCGGTCTACGTGCCGGCGGACGACTACACCGATCCGGCTCCCGCCACCACCTTCGCCCATCTGGACGCCACCACCGCCCTGAGCCGCTCCATCGCCTCCCTGGGCATCTATCCCGCTGTGGACCCGCTGGAATCCACCTCCCGCATCCTGACCCCCGAGATCGTGGGCGAGGAGCATTACCGGGTGGCCCGCGAGGTGCAGCGGATCCTGCAGCGGTATCAGGAGCTGCAGGACATCATCGCCATCATGGGCATGGACGAGCTGTCCGAGGAGGATAAGCTGGCCGTGTCCCGGGCCCGGAAGGTCCAGCGGTATATGTCCCAGGCCCTGCACGTGGCGGAGGCCTTCAACGGCTTCCCGGGCCAGTATATCCCGCTGAAGGAGACCATCCGGGGCTTCCGGGAGATCATCGAGGGACGGTGCGACGCCCTGCCCGAGAGCGCGTTCCTGTTCATCGGCACCATCGACGAAGCCTTCGAGAAGGCCAAGGCGGCCAAGTGAGGAGACCGGCATGAAAGCGTTCAAGGTGCAGATCGCCGCGCCGGACGGACTCCGCTACGACGGGGAGGCCGTTCAGCTGTCGGTCCGCGGCATCGGAGGGGATCTGGCGGTCCTGGCGGGACACATCCCCTTCGTGACCGCCCTGAAGGACGGGGAATGCCGTCTCTATACGGGGGAGAACGGAGAGAACATCCGCCGCGCCCGGTGCCGGGGAGGGATGCTCATCGTCTCGAAGGAGGCGGTCCGCATCATGTCCTCCGATTTTGAGTGGGAAAACTGAAAATCCCCTTGACAAAGCTCCGGACCCGCGGTATAATATCTCCTAGTGTGGAAACCTATGAAATAAGGTAGCATTGCCTCTTACCTGCGGTCATCGCAGAGAACATACCACGCCATCAATCGCACGGAGGTTCGGATGAAGCTGGATCTGTCGGAGCTCCTCGGCGGGAAGCGGTCCGCTGTTTCCTTTGACTATGCGTTTGACCCTGCGCAGGTCGCGGAAGAGTGCGCCGCCATGCCCGACGACGTGACCATTCCGGAGAACGGGATCCGTGTCCGCGGACAGGCGGTCGATTCCTTCGGCACGCTCATGTTCCGGGCGGAGATCACCGTCACCTACGAGACCCGGTGCGCCCGATGCCTCGATCCCGTGAAAAAAGAGTACTCCTTCGACATGGAGCGGATGATCCTGACGGACAGTCCGTCCGACCGGGCCCTGTCCCATGTTTCGGAGGACGGGGAATGGGACGGCGTCACCGACGATGTCCTGTACGTGAACGAGGGATCGGTGGATCCGGACGCGGAAATCGTGGAGGAGGTCTCCCTGACCGTTCC
>CACYWX010000483.1 GCA_902778205.1 uncultured Ruminococcus sp.
CGGCATGTTCGCCATCGACGGAAAGCTCTACTACACCGCCGGGAACATGACCCTCGGCTATCTTTCCCGGGCCATGTGCTATCTGGTCAACCGGAGGTTGTACGAGAACCTCGGCTTCGAAGAGGATCTCTATGAGCTGGTCCGCGGCGGTCAATGGACCCAGGACCGCTTTCTCGACATGGCCGCCCAGGGCGTCATGGACACCGACGGCGACGGCCGGTTTACCGACAGGGACACCTACGGCGTATTCGGAAATCCCCGGGCGTTCCTGAACACGCTGATGGGCGGAGCCGGGCTTTCCTATGTGGAACGGGACGAAACGGGCAGCTTCGTCTTCCGGATGAGCGAGAACGAGACCGCCGTCAATCTCATACAGAACGCCGTGCGGTTCATGTCCGTCCATCCCGATCTGTATTACAACAAGGGAACCGCGCCCTACGATCTGAACCCCGACACGCTGTTCGCCACGGGACAGGCTCTCTTCCACGTGCAGGGTCTTCCCCACACCATCGCCCAGCTCCGGGAGATGGAGGACGATTTCGGGATCCTGCCCCTTCCGAAGCTGGACGAGATCCAGTCCGGCTACTTCGCTCCCTCCTACGGCGCGGCTCTGACCGGCATCCCGAAAACCGTTCCCGCGGACCGGTACGACAGCCTGGGCCTGCTTCTGGAGGCCATGACCCGCCGGACCCAGGAGGCCGTGGTCCCGCAGTATAAGGAAGTGCTTCTGAAGAACAAGCTGACCCGGGACGAGGCCTCGGCCGACATGCTGGACATCATCTTCGGCTCCATCGTCTTCGATCCGGGCGTGGTGCTCTGGTGCGGCAATATTTCGGACAAAATCTGCGCGGATCTGTTCATGAAGCGGAACGACGCCGTGGTCTCCTATCTGGGAAAGAACACGCCCGCGTTCCAGAAGCTGATCGACGCCTTCAACGCCGCCGTTTCATAAGTCCCTCCCTCCTCGGCCTGCCGGTAAAAAACCGTCCCTCCGGGCATGCGGATCAACCCCCGCTTCCCGAAGGGACGTTTTTGGTTTTCCGTTTCCGGCAGATGGGACGGCCAGATTCAGAGGTGATAATCCCCGTTGACGACGAGTCTCCTGTTTCCGGCCAGCTTCAGCCCTCTTTCCAGCGGCATGCCCGGACAGGGGATGAGATAAATCACCTGATCCTCCCGCAGGCCTGTCGCGTAGAAGAGCAGATCCTCGGAGGCCCGGTCGTTGAGTTGGACGCTTCTCAGGTGCGGCATCCGGGCGAACAGGGGGATAAGGTGGGTGTGGCTTCCGCAGAGGTGGATCATCCCTCCGTGGGGATAGGCCGCCAGAAGCGCGTCGTCCAGCGGCATGATGAACTCCTCGTACAGGGCGGGCGACACCAATTGGGTACTGCATCCGCAGAGCTGTCCGTATCCCGGCGGCTGGGTCCTGCCCCAGGAGATCACGGGCTGGATGCGCTCTATCGGAAAGCGGTCCAGATACCAGCGGTGAAGCCGGATCAGCACGTCGTTGATGATGCCGAGATCGCGCCTCGCCGCCTCCGGTTCCGTCAGCATCGCCACAAGGATCTCCTGCCCGTACAGGTTGATGGCGATGTTGAGGGCGCTGGCGATGGTGGGAAGACCGAACAGCGGGACCGTCGTACCGGCGGAAAAGAATGCCTCGGCGTAGTCCCGGGCCAGCTTCCACGTGGGATCGTTCTCCAGATCCGGTACCTCAAGCTCGCCCACCGGATTCGTGAGATACAGGTTGTACCACTGGCCGCTCTTATAGAAGACCTCCGCGCCGAAGATCCGGTCCACGAAATGCACGCCGTAAAAGCCCTGCTCCACGCACGCCGGACGGAACTGATCCTCCCTCAGAGCGCCGTCCATCCGTCCCGCCAGCGCGCAGAGATCCGCCTCCAGCATGCGTTCCGCGTCGTCGTACAGGGGCGCGCCGTCCGGACCGAAGTCCTGATGCCAGCTGGAAATGCCGTTCAGAACCAGGGGGCCCTTCGCGTCTCCCTCGAAGATGTCCCGCAGTCTGCCGAACCACGCGTTCTGATTCTCCAGCCATTTTTGATCGCAAAGGCGTTCCATAATGTTCGGATCCATCGGATATGCCTCCCTCCGGGGCGTTATTTTCCTGACGGATCCATTATAGCATATCCGGGAAGGGAGCGCAAGAGAGGTCTGCCGCATTTCTCCATTTTCGGGAGTTCATGCGACAGACCTGTGCGGATGGATATGTCATCCATTCCCGGACCGCCGGATCAGCCAATACGCCTCGACCAGCGCGATCGGCGCGCAGGTACGGTGCTGCCGATAATCCACAAAATCCGCCATCCGGCAGAGGGTCTCGAGCGACCGATCCGCCGCCTTCCAACCCGGACACGTCGCCGCCACCGCCATGCCCTCGCCCACCGCGCGGAGGGGATAATAGGACTGATGTTCCCGGAAATCCGACGGCTCCGGGACGTAGTACATCCTGCCGCCCCAGCATCCGGCGTACCGGGCTTTAGCCTTTTTCCAGAATATGTACGGGATTCTCAACCACTCGGCTCCCTCCGTGGTCATCAGCCGCTCCGCCTGCCGTATCGCCATCGTTTCATACGGCTCCGCCATGGTCTGCATGAAGGACAGGCAGGTCTCCCGT
>CACYWX010000484.1 GCA_902778205.1 uncultured Ruminococcus sp.
CTTTTGCCCTTGACATCCGCGACATACCGTGGTATAATGCTCCCCGACAGTTCGTTTGCACCATCCTGTCGTTAAACAAAACCAGGGCTGATTTTTTATGCCCTCGTGCGGGTAAAGCTCAAAGGATGCGTCTGCCGTCTGCAGGCGTTTTATTTTTGGAAAGAAACAGATATCATGTACACACTCAAAACATCGGCCTCCTTCGACAGCGCCCACTTTCTGGCGAGGTACGAGGGAAAATGCGCCAACATCCACGGGCACCGCTGGACCGTCGAGGTCTCCGTGTCCGGTCCGCTTCACGAGGAGGGGCAGGAACGGGGCATGCTGCTGGACTTCGGCACGCTGAAAAAGGCCGTCCGGTCCGCCGCCGACCGCTTCGACCACGCCCTCATCTATGAGCGGGACAGCCTCCGCCCGAAAACGCTGGAGGCCCTTCGGGAGGAGAATTTCCGCCTGATCGAGGTCCCCTTCCGGCCCACCGCGGAGAACTTCGCCCGGCACTTCTTCGGTCTTCTGACGGAGGAGGGCCTGCCCGTCCGCTCCGTCACGGTCTGGGAAACCCCCGACAACTGCGCGTCATACGAGGCGGAGTCATGACGCGCTATCCCGTGGCGGAGCTGTTCGCCAGCATCAACGGCGAGAGCGTCCGGGCAGGAGAACCCGCGGTATTCGTGCGGTTCCGGGGATGCAATCTCGCCTGCACCTATTGCGACACCAAATGGGCCAACCGTCCTGACTGCCCCGTCCGGATGATGACGGCGCAGGAAATCGCGGATTATGCCGACCGGGCGGGCATCGTCGACGTGACCCTCACCGGCGGGGAGCCGCTTCTGCAGAAGGACTTGGCCTCCCTGATCACCCGGCTGACCGCGTCGGGCCACCGGGTGGAGCTCGAGACCAACGGAAGCGTGTCCGTGGAAGCCCTGAGCCGGCTCGTTCCCCGGCCGGTGTTCACCCTGGACTACAAGCTGCCCGGCTCCGGCATGGAATCCGCCATGCTGACGGACAACTACCGGTTCCTCACCGGGGAGGACAGCGTCAAGTTCGTCTCCGGAAGCCGGGAGGATCTGGAGCGGGCGGCGGAGATCATCGGACAGTACCGTCTGACGGAGAAATGCTCCGTGTTCATCAGCCCGGTCTTCGGCAAAATCGACCCGGCGGACATCGTGTCCTTCCTGCTGGAGCGGAGGATGAACGGGGTACGGCTCCAGCTCCAGCTGCACAAATTCATCTGGGATCCTGAAAAGAGAGGCGTCTGACATGAACAAGGAATCCGTTGAAGCCCACATCCGGGGACTGCTCGAAGCCATCGGCGAGGATCCGGAGCGTGAGGGCCTGAAGGAAACCCCCGCCCGGGTCGCCGCCATGCTGGAGGAGGTCCTGGAGGGCATTCAGTACACCAACCACGACATCGCCGTCCTGTTCGGCAAGACCTTTTCCGCGGAGGAATCGGACTGCTCCGAGGCGGTGGTCATGAAGGACATCACCGTGTTCAGCTACTGTGAGCACCATCTGGCCCTCATGTACGACATGACCGTCAACGTGGCCTACATCCCCCATGGACGGGTCCTGGGCCTGAGCAAGATCGCCCGCATCTGCGACATGGCGGCGAAGCGCCTGCAGCTGCAGGAGAGGCTGGGCAGAGACATCGCGGAGATCATCGGGGAGGCCGCCGGAACGCCGGACGTGGGCGTCAAGATCACCGGCTCCCACAGCTGCATGACCGCCCGGGGCATCCGGAACACCTCCGCCCGCACCGAGACCGTGACCCTCACCGGGTCCTTCCGCACCGACCGGGATCTGCGCGCCCTGCTGGACTGACGGGGAGAAAGGAAATCACATGAAAGCACTGGTTCTCTTCAGCGGCGGCGTGGACAGCACGACCTGTCTGGCCATGGCCGTCGAACAATACGGAGCGGAAAACGTGACCGCCCTCTCCGTCCGCTACGGACAGAAGCACGAAAAGGAGCTGGAGGCGTCGGAGAAGCTCCGGAACTATTACGGCGTCCGGTACAGGGTCCTGGATCTGACGCCGGTGTTCGCGGAATCCGACTGCTCCCTGCTGGCGGGCTCCGGACGCGAGATCCCGAAGGAGACCTACGCAAAGCAGCAGGAGAATGCGGACGGAAAGCCGGTTTCCACCTACGTGCCCTTCCGCAACGGGCTCTTTCTGGCGGCGGCGGCCAGCGCAGCCCTGTCGGAGGGATGCGGCGAGATCTGGTACGGAGCTCACGGCGACGACGCCGCCGGAAACGCCTATCCCGACTGCAGCGACGCCTTCAACGAGGCCATGGGTTCCGCCATCCGGCTGGGAAGCGGGGAACAGCTCCGGCTGAGAGCTCCCTTCGTGAAGAAAAACAAGGCGGCGGTGGTGGCGGAGGGCCTGCGACTGGGCGTTCCCTACGAGCTGACCTGGAGCTGCTACGAGGGCGGGGAGAAGCCCTGCGGCGTCTGCGGAACCTGCCGGGACCGGATCGCGGCCTTCCGTGCCAACGGGGTGGAAGACCCTCTCATGAAAGGAGAATGACCATGACAGGCAGACAGGAAAACGAACGGGGGACCATCACCCTCCTGGGCAATCAGCACACGGGCTATCCCACGGACTACGCGCCGGAAAT
>CACYWX010000485.1 GCA_902778205.1 uncultured Ruminococcus sp.
AAAACGGCGTCTTTGCCTGATCCGACGGCGGCAGGCGTCCATAGCGGCGATTTTCCGGGTTTCTCTCTTGACAACCGGGCCGGATTGTGCTATACTAACTGTTGCGCGAACGGGGGGTTCGACAGACTCCGCGTTCGCTTTTTTGCTTTTTTGATTGATTCAAATATAAAAGGAGATGTACCCATTATGATGCTCACCAAACTCGCTCTTTTCGCGGGCGGCATGCTGTTCGGCACCGCCGGTCTGAAGATCCTGTCCTCCAAGGACGCGAAGAAGGTCTACGCCCACACCACGGCCGCCGTGATCCGCGCGAAGGACTCCGTCATGGAGACCGTTTCGACGATCCGGGAGAACGCAGACGACATCCTCGCCGACGCGAAGGCCATCAACGCCTCCCGTTCGGCCGAGGAAAAGGACTGCGTCGTGGAGGACTGCGCGTGCGAATGCAAGTGCAATGTCTCTGAGAAACAGGAATCCTGCTGCTGTGATTCCGCCAAAGAATCCTGCGGCGGGGAGAACGCGGACAAGGAATAAGGAATCGATCCGGAAACAGGCTGTCGGACAACCCGGCGGCTTTTGTTTCGCCGGAAATCAACGGAGCATAACCCAATGAAGTGTAAAATCCTGCATGAAACACCCGGACGGATCCGCGCGCGGCTGTTCACGGGCAGATCCGCCGCCCCGGACTGCACGAAGGCCCGCATGACCCTTGAGGAGGCGGACCTTCTGGAATACAGCCTGAAATCCGTGGACGGCATCGGGGACGTCAAGGTCTTCGACCGCACCGGGGACGTGATCGTCCGCTACACCTGCGGCCGGGAGACCGTGATCCGCGCGCTTGCGTCCTTCTCCTTTGAAAAGGCCCGGGAGCGGGATCTCGTCCCTGCCCACACCTCCCGCGCCCTGAACCGGGAATTTGAGGAGAAGCTGGTGGTGAAGACCGCCGCCCGCCTGCTCTGGAAGCTCCTTCTGCCCGCGCCTCTCCGCCATGTACTGACGGCGGTCCGCGCGGTGCGGTATATCCGGGACGGGATCCTCTGCCTGGCAAAGGGAAAGCTGGAGGTTGCCGTTCTGGACGCCGCCGCCATCGCCGTCTCCATTCTCCGGGGAGACTGCGACACCGCCTCGTCGGTGATGTTCCTCCTGGAGATCGGAGAAATGATCGAGGACTGGACCCACCGCAAATCCGTGGGGGATCTGGCGTCGGTGCTGTCCCTGTCGGTGGAGAAGACCTGGCTCAGAACACCCGGCGGGGAAGAGCTCCTGGTGCCCGTGTCCGACGTGAAGGCCGGCGACACGATCCTGGTCCGCACCTCCGGCGTCATTCCGCTGGACGGGCACGTGACCGAGGGGGAGTGCAGCGTCAATCAGGCGTCCATCACCGGCGAGAGCCTTCCCGTGCGCAAATCCCCGGGGAGCTACGTCTACGCAGGGTGTGTGGTGGAGGAGGGCGAGTGCCTGATCCGGGTGGACAAGGTGCTGGGCAGCGGCCGCTACGACCGGGTGGTGAAGATGATCGAGGAGTCGGAGAAGATGAAATCCGAATCCGAGGCGAGAGCGGCCCATCTTGCGGACCGGCTCGTCCCCTGGTCCCTGGGCGGCACGGCGCTGGCCTGGCTTATCACCCGGAATCCCGCCCGCGCCCTGTCCTTTCTGATGGTGGACTTCTCCTGCGCCCTGAAGCTGGCCATGCCCCTGTCCACCTTATCCGCCATGCGGGAGGCGGCGCGGCTCGGGATCAACGTCAAGGGCGGGAAATTCCTCGAGGCCGCCGCGGAGGCCGATACGGTGGTGTTCGACAAGACCGGCACCCTCACCCGCGCCACACCCGCCGTCGCCGCCGTGATCCCCCTGGGCGGTCAGAACGAGGACGAATTGCTCCGGCTGGCCGCGTGTCTCGAGGAGCACTTCCCCCATTCCGTGGCCCGCGCCGTGGTGAGAGAGGCGGAGACGCGGGAGCTCTGCCACGAGGAGCGGCACACCAAGGTGGAATACGTCATCGCCCACGGCATCTCCAGCTTCGTGGATGGGGAGCGCGTTCTCATCGGGAGCCGCCACTTCATCCTGGAGGACGAGGCCTGCGCCCTGCCCGAGGGATCGGAGGCTGTTCTCGAAACGCTCCCCGGCGACTGCTCCCACCTGTACCTCGCCATGAACAGGACCGTCGCGGCGGTGATCTGCATCCGGGATCCCCTCCGGCCCGAGGCGGCGGACACGGTGAAGGCGCTCCGATCCCTCGGCGTCACCCGCACGGTCATGATGACCGGGGACAGCGAGCGGACCGCCTCCGTTGTGGCCCGGGCTGTGGGCGTGGACGAATACCGCGCGGAGGTTCTGCCCGAGGACAAGGCGGTCTTCGTCCGGGAGGAACAGCGTTCCGGTCGGCGGGTAATCATGCTGGGCGACGGCGTCAACGACTCCCCGGCCCTGTCGGAGGCGGACGCCGGGATCGCGGTCCGGGACGGCGCGGCGATTGCCAGAGAGGTGGCCGACATCACCATGACCGGGGAGGACCTGGCCGGGCTTCTGACCCTGCGCCGCCTGAGCATGGCCTACATGGACCGGATCCGGGGCAACTACCGCCGGATCATCGCCTTCAATTTCAG
>CACYWX010000486.1 GCA_902778205.1 uncultured Ruminococcus sp.
AGGTCATCGGCTTTACCTTGATCTCGGGGAGTTCCTCTTCGACGGGTGCCTCGGCCTTCGTCACATCGCGCTCCCGTCCTCGCTGACCGATCTCTGGGGATACACCTTCGTCCGGTGCGGGCTCGAGGAGATCGTCCTCCCGGATTCGCTGACGGGGATCCCTCCCTTCGCCTTCAAGGACTGCAAGAGCCTGAGACGGGTGGTCTGCGGTGCGGGAATGAGGAGGATCTATTCCTGGGCGTTCGGCGGGTGCGACGCGCTTGAGGAGTTTATCTGTCCGAAGGAGGCCGTGGTCAGCCCGGAGGCCTTTCTGTCGAAGGAGCCGGAGCCGTGAGATCCGCCCGTCACGACGGACAGGCCCGAAGAGGGAAGGAGGGTAAGCATTGATCAGACTGTTCAGGCTGAACGAGGAGCTGGAGGAGGCAAGGGCGTATTTTCTGGAGGCCACGGAGCCGCATGTGTTTGCCGCGCCCGACGGAACCGTCCTTCCGTACCGGCTCTACGTTCCGCCGTATTACGACAGGGAGAAGCGGTATCCCCTGGTCGTCCATCTCCACGGAGCCGGCATGAGAGGAAACGACAACCGGCTTCAGCTGTACTACGATCCGCGGGAAAATCAGATGCTCTTCGCCTATCAGCACTATGAGGAGTTTCTGTTCGCCGTTCCGCAGTGCCCCGAGGGGATCATGTGGAGCAGCTACATGGATCGGATCTTCCCTCACATGCCCGAAGATCCGCCCGCACACGCGGACTGTCCGGAAAACCGGATCTCAAAGGCTGTGCATGCTCTCGTTCTGGAGATGGCGGATCGGTACGGCGCGGACCGGGACCGGATCTACGCCACCGGCACGTCCATGGGCGGCGCGGGGGTCTACGAGCTGCTGTACCGCTATCCCGGAACCTTTGCGGCGGGGCTGGCGGGATGCGGCGTGTCGGATCCGGCGGACGCGGCCGTTCTCGGGAAAACGCCCCTGTATATCCTCCACGGGGATCGGGACTCGGTGATTTCCGCGGAGCACAGCAGGCGTCTGGCGGCGGCGCTGGAGGGTGCGGGAGCCGAGTTCGTATACCGCGAGATCCCCGGCCGGGACCACGATTTCGCGGACGGAGACGACGGGAACGCCATCTTCGGGGACGCCATGCGCTGGGTGTTCCGGCACCGGCGGGGAGACTGAGTCCGATCGTCCCGGGCGAGCGGTTTTCCCGCATTGGGAACGGCGTCAGGAACGGTGGGTCCGAAGCCGCGGAATAAGGCCTCCGTCTGCCCGGGCTGAAAGACAAAAAAACAAGAGTCGGCGCATGTTCCCGTTTTCGGGAGTTCATGCGCCGGCTCATTTTCTGTCCTGCTGCGGTCCGGATCAGAACTTCGGCACGATGACCGGCTCGCCGTTCTTCATGGCGGATTCGTGGGCGCAGAGGCCCGCCGCCGTGATGTTGCCGCCCAGATGCTCGTCGATCCACGGCTTCCGCTCCTCGAGGCAGCTCATGACGAACTCGTGGACCAGATGGGCGTGGGATCCGTGGTGGCCCGCTCCGGCTCCCTTTTTCAGGGATTCCTGCGGGTTCAGGGGATCGTAGTTGCCGCCCACCGTGAAGTGCCACAATTCCTCGGGCAGATCCGCGTAATAGTTTGGCATGGGCGTGACCTCGGAGGACGTCCATCTGGCCCGCCCCTCTCCGCCGGGATCCAGGGTGGAAATGATGGGATCGTCCCCGTCGGCGAAGCCCCATTCGAAGCACTTCTTCGAGCCGTAGACGAACATACCCTCCTGATAGACCCGGGCGCATTCGAACAGGGAGCGGGTGGCCTCGCCCTTCATGCCGTTCTCGAATTCGAACAGCGCGGACTCCACCGGATAGGGATTGCCGTACCTCTGTACCAGCCATTCCTCCATGGTGCCGGAGCCGAAGCAGTTCACCCGGCAGATCCGGGAGCCGGACAGGGCCACCATGGGACCGATGGCGTGGGTGCCGTACCACATGGGGGGAAGGCCCATCCAGTAGTCGGGCCAGTTGGCCATGTCCTGATAATGGGAGCCGCGGAAGAACTGGATCTTGCCGAACTCCCCGTTTTCCTTCATCCGGCTGGCGTAGAAGAACTGATAGGTGTAGAGGGTGGTCTCCATCATCATGTAGTTCTTGCCGGACTTCCGCTTTGCCTTCACGATCCGGCGGATGTCGTCCAGCGAGGTGGCCATGGGAACGGTGCAGGCGCAGTGCTTGCCGGATTCCAGCGCCGCCACGGTCTGATCCGCGTGGAGCGGGATGGGCGTGACCAGATGCACCGCGTCGATGGAGGGATCGGCGAGAACGGCTTCATAGCTGTCAAAGCACCGCACTCCGCCGCCGATGTAATCCGAGGTTTGCTTCAGCCGGTCCGGATTCGTGTCGCACAGGGTCACCTCCCCGACGTTCGGGTGCTCCTTGTAAATCGCGGCGAACGCTCCGCCGAAGCCCAGGCCGACGAGGGCTACGTTGAGTTTTTTCATGGCGATGATTCCTTTCCCAAAAGAGGATTGCAGATGGAACGAGGGAGAGGCCGCGCGCCGGTCCCCGCCTTTTCTCCATTATACAGGATCGCCGCCCGGAAGTCA
>CACYWX010000487.1 GCA_902778205.1 uncultured Ruminococcus sp.
GCCGCCGCTGCCGCCGCCTGGGAAAGGATGATGACCTTCTCCTTGCGCTTATAGGCGGAGGCAAAGTCGGAGTTTCCGGCGGAAATGACGTCGCGGACCATGTGGCCGATGTCGCTGATGGAGCTGGAGTGCAGGAGGATGAAGTCAAAGTACACGCCGTTCTTGATGATGTCGAAGATCTGGGCCGTCACCTCGTCGCGGGCGAACTTTTCCTTCAGAAGGGTCTCGAAGTACACATCCGTCACATCCCGGTAGCTCTGGGACGCGAAGGCCTCCATGAACGCGCCGGTCATTTCAGAGTTCATGCTGTTGGTGATGGGCACGCAGAATACGGACACGGAGTCGTGCACGCCGGTGCTGTATTCCGCCTGATTCTCGTCGTACTTCGGCAGGGGCACAATGGCGTAATCGGATTCCATGTCGCGGAGCTTCTCGGACACGTCCGCGCGGAAAGGCAGGAACATGAGGGTGTCCGCCTTGAACTTGTTGATCAGGTCTTCCTCGCCGGCCACGGAGGGAGCCGCGATGTAGGAGCCGATGTTCTCGTACAGCAGGTGGTAGAGCTTCTCCACGAAGTTCACCGTGCGCTCGTTGTTGATGGTCACGTAGGGATAGCCGTCGCTGTCGTATTCGCACCAGCGCAGGCCGGCTCCCGCCACGGAGTAGTCCAGCATGGACAGGGTGGTGGTGCCGTAGCCGTAAATGTCCCCGCCGTCCCGGGCGCCGTCGCCGTTCACGTCGGTGTACACGTCCACGCAGTATTCAGCCATCTTGTCAAAGGTCCAGCCGCCCTCCAGCACCACGGAATACAGGTCGGAGACCGGGCCGAAATACTGGACGTAGATGTTGTTGTTCACGTACATGGTGGCCATGTTCTTCAGCATGGTCAGGGCCGCGTCGCCGGTGATGAAGTACAGCCGCTCACCGCCGATGGTGCAGGCCTGGGTGAACTGAGCGGCCCACCAGGGCTTGGAGGTGTCCACGTAGGGGAGCTCGTTCCAGTTGCGGAGAATGCCCTCCGTGGCCATGCCCATGGCGTAGTACTGATAGGCGGCGCAGAGATCGAAGTCGTCAGAGCCGGACTGGGCGGTCTGGCGCAGAAGGACCTGGGTGTCGGAGGCCGCCATGGGCACGATCTTCACGCCCAGCCTCTCCTCCACGGCCATGTTCCGGGCGAAAATGGCGGAATCCAGGGCGTCGCCGGTGTCCTCCTCCACGTAGATCTCCTGCGTACCGCGCTCGCCTTCCCGGTGGGCGATCCGCATGTCCGCGCCTCCGAAGTTCAGATCGCCGGGCAGATCGTCCTTCAGCTTGGTCTCCTCTTCCGGCTCCGTATCCACAGCGTCTGCGGACGGCGTGCCGTCGGCAGATACGGAAGCGGGGGCGTCATCCCCGTTCTGGGCGCTCTCCGAGCATCCGGCGGCAAGGGGAGTCAGCATCAGCAGGGTCAGCATCAGGGCTATGGTTCTCTTCATGACGGTTCCTCCTGTCTTGGGTTTTGTCTGGGACGGTCGTGCGTTCTTCGGATTTATTATACATGATTCCGCATGATTTTTCAAGGACCTTTGCAAAATTGCCCTCCGTTCTCTTTCCCGGACTTCCGGAAGACTGCATGAAAATCCGCCCCGTTCTGTTGAAAGCGGGAGAAAAACATGGTATAATGGAGAAAAGCCATTCTCCGCGCTTCTCACGCAGACGGCGCGGTTCCGGAGTCTGCCATGAAACACCATCTGTACCGTATGCTGGCGGTCCTTCTGTCCTTCGCACTGCTGACGTCGGGATGCGCGGCCGCCGCCGTCTCCGATCCCGGTGTGAGCGCCGCCGGAGCCTTCCCCTTCCGGGACGTCTCCCCGGACGACTGGTATTACGGCGACGTGAAGACCGCCTGGGAATCCGGCCTCATCAGCGGGAAGACCGCTGCCGAATTTGCCCCGGACGATTTCCTCACCTACGCTGAGGCCGTGAAGCTGGCCGCCTGCATGAATCAGCTGTACGGGACCGGCTCCGTGTCCATTCCGGCGGAGGACGGCGCGGCCTGGTACATGCCCTACGCCCGGTACTGCGAATCCGCCGGGATCATCTCCTGCGCCTACGAGTGGAACGTCCCCGCGGACCGGGCCGGATACATGGAGATCTTCGCGTCCGCTCTTCCGGAAGGAGCTCTCGCCCCCGTCAACGACATCCCGGACGGCTCCGTCCCGGATCTCGTCTCCGTGACGACGGGAGAATACGACGCCATTTACCGGCTGTACCGGGCCGGCGTGGTCCAGGGAACCGGAAGCTCCCACGCCTGCGATCCCGCCTCTCCCATCCGCCGGTGCGAGGTGGCCGCCATCCTCACCCGCATGATGGTCCCGGAATCGCGGATCTCTTTCTCCATGGCGGCGGACCAACCGGTCTCCGGGGATCACGTGATCGAGACGGTGGACGGCGTCACCTACGTGGACGGCATCCTCATCGCCAACAAGACCTATTCCCTGCCCAGGGACTATGCCCCGGGAGGACTCACCGCGGAATGCCAGACCGCGCTGGACGCCATGTGCGCGGGCGCGGCTGAGGAGGGGATCATCCTCTATCCCATCT
>CACYWX010000488.1 GCA_902778205.1 uncultured Ruminococcus sp.
CAACAACCCCTCCATCCACAAAAAGCTCAACGCCCTTCTGCGGGAATGCGCCGGGAGGCTGAACATGGAGGTTCAGACCGAAGCGGCAAACGGACATACCGGCACGGACGGCGACACGATCCACCGGACCGGCATCGGCGTGCCCTTCGCCCTGGTGTCGATTCCTCTGCGGTACATGCACAACCCTGCCGAGGTGGGATCCCTCGAGGACATTCAGAACTGCGTCGATCTTCTGGCGGAGTTTCTCGCGTCCTGTACGGCGGGCATGGATCTGAAGCCCTTCTGACGGGAGGGAGAGGGAGGAAATAATGAAAGACCATACGGAGACGGAAGCTTCGGAACAGTCACCGGAAATCGCCCTCATCCGAGACGAGCTGACCGCCGCCCTCGGGAGGCTGACCCGTGAGGATGTGGAGCGGGCGGTCCGGCAGATCCTTTCGCATGAGCGGATCTTCGTCGGCGGCGCGGGGCGGACCGGGCTGATGCTGAAGGCCTTCGCCATGCGGCTGATGCAGGCGGGCCGTACCGTCTTTGCTGCGGGGGAGACCGTCACGCCGGCCGTGGGGCAGGGGGATCTCTTGTTCCTGGCCTCCGCCTCCGGGAAGACGCGGACCGTACTGAACTATGCACAGACGGCGCTTGAGGCCGGAGCGGAGCTCTTCACGGTGACCGCCTCGGAGGATTCGCCGCTCGCCGCCCTGCATCCCACCGACGTGGTCCTCCCCTGCGGCGGAGAGGGGACGGAGGGATCCGGGCAGATCATGGGGAGCCTTTTCGAGCAGACCCTTCTGATTTACTGCGACGCCGTCGTGCTGTCCCTTCCGGCGGACCGGGAGGAAATGCGACGCCATCATGCCAATCTGGAATGACCCGGATCCCGGGGTGCGGCCTCCGGAATGCGGACGGCCTGAAATCGGACGATGGCAGTCCGACGGGCTTCGCGTGCAGTGGGCGCGCCTGTCGTGCTTCATGATCGCGGATGTTGCGTATCGGCAGGAATTCTCCTCCGGCGTCGGGGACTTGACATCCCCCGGCATTCGTGGTAAAATCCGGATGAAAAGCAATCTGCCAGATGGAGGAGCCATGAAACGACTTTTATCAGCAATGCTTGCCCTCTGTCTGCTGCTTCCGTCGTGCGCGGGAGGACAGGAGGAGCCGGAGTCCCCCGCCCAGCAGTCGGCGGCACCGTCGGCCCAGGAGGTCCCCGCGGCCGAGACCGAACCGGAGGAGACGGAGCGCGTGCTCTGGGAGAATCTGCCGGAGATGACCCTTGACGGGTACGAGTTCCGGTTCCTGGAGTCCCCCCGCTGGGCGGATACCGGCGCGACCGTCCCGCACGGCAACGTGGAGGAGCTGAACGGGGAAGCCATCAACGACGCCCTGTACAACCGAAACCGCGCGGTGGAGGCGAAATTCGACACGGTCATCACCACAAACGTGGACAGCAGCGTCACCGGGATCATCACCAAATCGGGAAATCCGGGGACGACGTGTATTCCGCCGCCATGACTTCCCCCACGGAGATGCTGAATATCACCCTGTCGAACGGCTTCCGGGATCTGTACCACGTGGATTACATCAATCTGGAGAATCCCTGGTACAACCAGCTTCAGATCGACAAGTTCACCATCCACGACAAGCTGTATTTCTTCATGGGCGACGTCTCCTACTCCACCCTCATGTTCGGCGCGTGCCTGATCTACAACGTGGATCTGGGCGTGCGGGAGGAGCTGGACAACATTCACGACGTCATCATCTCCGGGGACTGGACCCTGGACAAGATGTACTCCATGACGGAGGGCGTGGCCCGGGACCTGAACGGCGACGGCGCGTTCATTGAGGGCGACGACCAGTTCGTGTACGCCATGAACGACTCCGGCAACCTGATGAACTTCCAGTACTCCTCCGGGGAGGCCTTCGTCCGGTACGACAAGGACGCGGGGACCTTCGTGGACATCTTCAACGTGGACCGGATGCAGACCATCATCGAGAAGATGATCCGCTTCTACCACGACGGAAACCGCGGTTTGCAGTCCAAGGACTATACCGCCCTCTTCAACTCCGGCATGGTGCTGATGCGGTCCGCCTACGTGGGCAGCTGCGTGAACCACCGGGAGATGGAGGACACCTTCACCCCGATCCCGTACCCGAAGTTCGATACGGCGCAGGAGCGGTACCTCTCCATGATGACCGGATCGGTCCTTCCCGTGGGCATTCCCAGCACCGTGCAGAACGTGGACGCCGTGGGTTTGATCCTGGAGGCCCTGTCCGAGCACAGCTCCGGGGAACTGAACCGCGCCGTGTACGAGCAGGTCCTGGCCTATCAGACCATGCGGAACGAGGACGCCTACGAGATCCTGCGGCTGATCCACGACGGCCTGATCGTGGACATCGGCTACCTGACCCTCACCGGCGGAGGCGAACCGCTGAAATGGATCATGGGCAATCTGGTGGTTCCCGCCAACAACAACGTGGCGTCGTTCTACGAGAAGCACAAGAAGACCGTGGACAAGTTCTACGAAAAGCTGAACGAAAAATTCATCTGCCTGAACTGACGGT
>CACYWX010000489.1 GCA_902778205.1 uncultured Ruminococcus sp.
GAGAGGATAGGTTATGCTCTCCGGCCCAGGGGGACCCTCGGGATGGGGCATCACTTTCACTTCGTGAAAGTGGGCGGCCATGAGCCGGTACCCCTCCCGACTGCCCGTTGCATGACTGCGTCATGCGGCGCAGAGGACATCTATTCTGGAAACGCACAGCGTTTCCTGCCTTATCCCCCCCGCAGGGAAAAAAGAAAAGACGGGACTTTTCAGTCACCGTCTTTAAGCGGATTACGGGGCTCGGACCCGCCACCTCAACCTTGGCAAGGTTGCGCTCTACCAAATGAGCTAAATCCGCATATGCCTCCGGTCGGATTTTCAATCCCCTGCTCTACCAACTGAGCTACAGAGGCGTTGCCGGGAATCAGAAGATCCGCGTCACGACCCGGACGAGACTCGAACTCGTGACCTCTAGCGTGACAGGCTAGCGTTCTAACCAACTGAACTACCGGGCCAATTTACCGTGCTGCGTTTGTTTTCCGCGCCGACATGTGAGATTATAGCACAGGCGCTCCCGTCTGTCAAGGGGTTTTTCAAACTTTTTTGATTTTTACTCCGGTTTTCCTCCGAGCCATCCCGTCAGCCGCGGAAGGAGGGGCTCAAAGGTGAAGAACCGGTCGATCAGCCGGCCGCAGAGGGCGATCAGAGGCGCGTTCACCGCCGTGATGATCACCGTCCCGACGCCGAAGCCGTGGAAGCCGCCGGTCAGGATCAGGGAAAGTGCCGCGGACAGCACGAACAGCGCGATGTCGTTGACCATCTTGACCCGCTCCAGCTTCAGGGAGTACCGGTCCGCGATCTCCCGCACCAGAAGCTCGTAGATCTGAATGGGCCAGGCGGTACGGAACACGAAGGCTACGGCCACGGAGGTCAACAGCTCCCCCAGCACGAAGGCGGCGATCCGTCCGGCCATGGTGGCGTATACGCCGGGACCGCCCAGGGGAATGAACCACAGATCGATGCAGTTCCCCGCGATGAAGGCCGCGGCGAAGGACAGCAGATACCGCCAGCGGAACCGGCCCACCGCCAGGCACATGCCGATCAGCAGAACCGCCTGCCAGGCATACTCCGCCCGTCCCTGGGTGAACCACGGCCAGACTTCCCGAAGGGCGTAATGGAGGATGTACGGCGGCGCGGCGATCATGGACAGGCCGAAATCCGCCTTGGTGCAGAGGCAGACGCCCAGGGAGCAGACCACAATGCCGATCACCCACGCCGCCTCGTTCATTTTTCCGATTTTCTTCATAGCTCAGCTCTTCTTCCTGTGACTCGATCCGGACGCATCGCTTCCCCGCACGACCGGATTCTTTCCTTCCGTTCCGTGCCCGCAAAAAGGACAGACCGGGTTTTGCCCAGCCTGTCCGATTTTTACGGTAGTAATACTGCGCCGATTCGTATGGGATTTGTCTTTACAGCCGCTCAAACCACACGTTCCGGAAGGACACCGGATTGCCGTGGTCCTGAAGCAGCAGGGGTCCCTCCGCCACGCGGTAGTCCGTCACGCCGCCGGGGGTGTTCCGGGTCAGCTCCACGTTGTTGTGGATGACGATCCCGTTCTGGAGGACGGTCAGGAAGCCGTTCTTCACGATCTCGCCGTTCTCAAAGCGGGGCGCGCGGACGTAGATGTCGTAGGTCTGCCACCACAGAGCGGGCTTGCAGGCGTTGGTCAGCGGGGCGTACATGGAGTAGACCGCGCCGCAGTCGGAGAAATCGGGCTTTTCGATCCCGTAGGAGTCCAGCACCTGGATCTCGTAGCAGCCGTGGACGTACACGCCGCTGTTGCCCTTGCCCTGACCGGATTCCCAGGGCATGTCGGGCTCGCGCCACTCCACGTGGATGTGGGCGTCGCCGTAGGTTTCCTTCGAGATGATGTCGCCGTGATTGACGGTCATGACGCCGTTTTCCACGGTCCAGTTGATGGGGGAGCCGTCCCGGTTCATCCAGGCGTCGGTTCCGGTCCCGTCAAAGAGAATGACTTTTTCCATAAGAATATGCGCTTCCTTTCGCTGACCGGACCGGAGGAGGGATCCCCCGGCCCGGACGGGTTCAAATGCTACTCTGCGGGATCAGTGTCTCTTCTTCGTCAGGGCGAAGCCGCCGAGGGAAACCACGGAAGCCACGGCCGCCAGGATGCCGAAGTCGAAGGTGTTGGGAGCCTCGGCCTTCTGGTCCAGAGTCTGGTCCACGGAGGGCTCTTCAGCCGGTTCTTCGGCGGCGGGCTCCTCCGCCACGGGCTCAACCACAGGGGGCTCCTCGGGAGCGACGTAGGCGGAGTCAAGCTCGGAGCGGAAGGCCTTGGCAGCCTCTTCGCTGGAGAAGAAGGCGATGTAGTCGATCATGATCTGGTCGCCGTCGTTCATGGAGCCGCCCGCGTCGTTGCCGTCGTCGCCTTCCTGCCACATGGGATCCAGGCGGATCCAGTCAACGGTGCCTTCCCAGTAGGGCTCGGTGATGGCGTACTGAGGATCCTTGTAGGCGTTGACAGTGGTCACGTTCTCATCGGGAATGTAGATGATGTAGGTGTGCCATTCATCATCGGTGCCCACGTTGATGTGCGTGCACTCGGAGCCGGTCAGGCCGCGGTCGTTGGTGTGGCCGAACAGCTCGATGGCGGTGGCGGGACCCGCGTTCTTCACTCTGGCCTTGGCCCACACAACATCGGAGACGTCGGGAGCGGACAGGTCGACGGAGACGTACGGGTCTGCGCCGGAGGCGGTGAAGGTGTAGTACTCGTTGCCGGCGTCGTCCTTATCGGCGGTCCAGCTCAG